>CALCHD010000043.1 GCA_937901105.1 uncultured Bacteroidales bacterium
TATTGGCATCAATGTCATTCACATTCTCTAGCTGTGACAGCTGGTTGGATGTTAATAACAACGTTGATGCGCCTGACTACGTTCAGGAGGACTTGTACCTAGCAGGTATCTTGTCAGCTCTAGGACAGGGTAACTACTATGACATCAGGGCAACAGCCCCTCTAACACAGACCCTAGGTACCGGTAACTACACTAACTTTGCTGCTCACTTCTATACAAAAGCTAATGATGCTGCAGGTGAGATGTGGAGAGTTGTTTACTGGTTGCACGGTATGAACCTTGAGAACATGATCAACCAGTCTCTTGAGGCTGAGGAGTGGACTCTTGCAGGTATCGGTTATGCTATTAAAGCGTTTGACTGGGATATGCTAACCAAACTTCACGGTGAGGTTCCTATGAAACAGGCTTACGAGCCAGGCAGACTTTCTCATGACTATGATTATCAGGATGAGGTTTACACTCAGGTAAGAGAGTGGGCTAACACTGCTATCGAGTACCTTGAGATGGATGACGCTACTGATTACGGTTCAAGATTGAAAGATGCTGACCTTATGTACGCAGGTAATGCAGAGAAATGGATCAAATTCGCTCACTCTGTAATCGTTAGAAACCTTTCTTCTCTAACTAACAAGAACAACTTTGCTTCAGATTACGCTCAGATGTTGATTGACCACGCTGCTCTAGCAATGGCAGACAATACTGACAACGCTACCGTTTCACGTCTTGGTGGTGGTAACGAGGCTCAGTTCTCTTCTTATAACAACTGTTGGGGTGTTTGCCGTGGTACAGGTTCTGACAACTACTGGGCATCAGACTGGACTGTACAGATTATGACTGGCCAGATTCCTCAGTACGATGAGAACGGTGACAAAGTTGATGCAGATCCAGATCCTGTAACTGGTGAGATCAGCAAGGTTTATCCTTTCGCATTGGCTCCAGTTCAGTACGTAGCTGATACTTCAAAAGCTGCTGGTCACTTCGACCCACGCGTTGTTGCTAAGATCGGCTGTCTAGATGCCAACAAATACCAGAATATGGATAACATCGATTCTATCAAGAATTGGAAGTTCTACGGTGGTTCATTCACTTCATGGACTGGTCCTATCGGTACTGCTGCTAACCTTTGGGGTTCTAGAACCGGTAACAACTCTAACGCTTCTTACGACGGTACAGGAAGATGGCTGTACGAGGAGTCTGCCCCTTATATCCTAATGACTGCTGCTGAGATGCAGTTCTGCTTGGCTGAGACTTACTGGAAACTTGGCCAGAAAGGCAACGCTCTAGAGGCATTCAAGAAAGGTGTAGCTCTTGACGTTGAGTTCACAGGTTCATACTTGAAACCAGGTGCTCCAAAAGAGACTGGCGAGGATGCTGATGGCAACAAGACTTACGCTATCGGCGGTAACGGTCCTGGTGGTGACGTAGTTACTAAAGCTGCTTTCAACACTCTTGCATCTGAGTACATTGCAGGTCCTTATGTTGAGGGTATGACTGAGGCTGACTTCACTCTATCACACATCATGCTTCAGAAAATGGTTGCATTGTTCCCTTGGGGTTCAACTGAGACTTGGGTTGATATGAGAAAATATCACTATGATATTAAATACACTGGCGAGTACCCTGCATTGAACAACGGTTGGACTCTAGCTTACGTAGACCAGAAAATGGATTCAGACGAGACTAAAGTTTACAAAGGATACTATCTTGCTCCAGCTCTAGTTGAGAACAGACGCGGTTCTTACAATGAGGAGAACTACGGTTCACCTTGCTACCGTATCCGTCCTCGTTACAACTCAGAGTACATGTGGAACAAGCCAGCTCTTGATGCATTGAAACCTATCGGTGGCCGTGAGCTTAACTACCAGTGCTCTATTCCTTGGTTTGCTTACCCAGGTGAAATGCCAAGATAATAATGTTGGATTTTAAAAAGATAATAAGATGAAAATTTTGAAATATTTGACATGTTCATTGGCTCTTTTGGCAATGGTAGCATCTTGTGACAAGCACGAGATCCTATACAATACAGAGGAGGCTAAAGCGGCTGAGTTCCAGTTGCACTACTTTGAGCCAATCACCAATACTTCAACTAACTACATTGATTCAGTGTACGTTAATGACAAGCTGCTTTCAGGTATTGACGGTGGTGGTAACTTGGCTACCTACAATGGTATCCCTGGCGGTTCTACCGGAAGATTCTTCTGTGTTGAGCCAGGTGATGTTAACTTCAAGTTCTACAGAAAAGGTCAGGTTGTTTACAACCAGAACATTACCCTAACTGCAGGCAAGCAGAATGTTATTGTTCACGACCTTAACAAACCAGGCGTTGTGCTTGACAATGGTTATCCTTACCAGCACGTTAGCGGCGTAGCTAACGCAGCTACTTGGGATACTGACTCTCTTGCAACAATTATGTTTGTAAACATGATTTATGAGACTCCAGGTCAGCCATACGAGGGTAAGCTACAGTACCAGTGGCAGAACTTCAGAACCAAAGAGTGGGAGAACCTTGGTGAGCCTGTTGGCTTTGGCGAGGCTACTGAAAGATGCCCAGTTTTGGTTATTAAAGAGGTGTTCAACTCATCTGGATACCGTAGAATTGACTACAGAATCCTTGACGAGGATGGCAATATTTTCCAGCACTTCAACTCATCAGGTAAATTTACCAACTATTCTGACTGGTGGAATGGCTATATTGGACGTTCATACATGCATATCCTAAGTGGTATCAGACAGGATAAAACAAACAGAGTTGCTGTTAAAGTTTGGACTTCACTATAACAGATCACTTATAGAATTGAGAGGCCGCGCCCTAGTGGCCTCTCTTTTTTTAAACGAATAACCTTAATACATTACAGAAATGAAAAAGATTATTCTAGTTATGCTGGCAATGGTTCTTGCATTGCCTTCATTTGCACAGAAACTTTCTAAAGAGGAGAAGGCAGCCTTGGCAAAGGCACAGAATGAGTCTGCAGTAACTGCCCTTAACGCAAAGGCATGGGTACTTGTACCTTCGCAGTACCAGAAATCAGACGGTACTCTTGAGAGCAATGTGGATCCTGCTATCTTTGTTGCTTGCGAGGGTGACAAGATGATTGTACAGGGCTATATCTGCGGCGGAAGCAACTCGCAGAGCTACCTTGTAGAGTTCAAGGATTATACTCCAACTATTGACAAGAAAGGTAACCTTAAGATGCGTCTTGTTGTAAACGGACGTATGATGAGAGGTATCTACCAGATTACTTTAAGGAACAACACCAATGTTGCTGATGTAATCTTTACCCCTAGCGGAAAGAGCCCTCTTAAATTCCAGGGCCCTATTGTTCCTCTAGCAGGCGCTAACTACTACAAAAGGTCTAACCCTATGTAATCTGCATTGCAGACCTATATCGGGACAAATAAAAGGGAAAGCAGATGCTCTCCCTTTTTTATTTCTCAATATCTAATACCTTCAACAACACAGGCAGATGGTCACTCACACCCCCTAGGTACCGGGGGCCGGAATATGTCCGCTTCGGTTTTATCCCCATATAGGTGGCATCCTCTGTAAACAGCGCTTGTGGGGCAAAAATTTCCATTTTTGTGCTTGCTTGGATATCCATATTCTCCGATACCAGAATCTGGTCTATAATGCTCCATTCATGCTGATATTTATATGTTCCTTCAGCCCCTTTAGCCTTCTCTGCCAAATTTGTCAGCTGTCCAAGATTCTGCAGCGGCCCGGAATCTGGTGTGTCATTGAAATCCCCCATCACAATAATGTTGGCGCTTGGGTCAGTACGTAATATTGAATCCACAGTGCGGCTCACCATAAGTGAAACATATTCCCTCTTTTTTCCCGACGAACTCTCATTTCCCCTCTTGCTCGGCCAATGGTTTACCATTATATGCAGGGTATCTTTCCCATCGGCTACCCCTTTGGTATAAAGGACTTCCCTGGTAGGGAATGATGCCTCAATGTATTTTGTTTCCAGGGGTGTGAACTTTTCCTCCCGGTAAAGGAGTGCCACATCAATGCCACGGCTGTCGGGAGAATCCTTATGGATATATCTGTATCCTCCCCTGGCAAGAGGTGTCTCCTCAAGCAGCTGATCCAGCACAAACCTGTTCTCAACTTCCGCCAGTCCTATGATGCCGGGCATCTCTCCGTACTCATCTGCTGCGAGCATCAGAGTCTTGGCAATGTCGTCCCTTTTCTTTTCAAAGCGCTTCCAGCTCCAGCGGTTATCCCCTGTTGGGGTGAATTCTTCATCCGTTGTGGAAGGGTTGTCATAAGTGTCAAAATAGTTCTCTACGTTCCAGAACATCACCAGCAGCAGGAGTATCTCTTTCATGGCTCATGATTTTTATGCAATTTAAAAAATTTACCCTATTTTTGCAGCCTAAAAATTTAAAAATTAGATATATGGCACTCAGATGCGGCATTGTTGGCCTTCCAAATGTAGGCAAATCAACCCTTTTCAACTGTATCAGTTCTGGAAAAGCACAGTCTGCAAACTTTCCTTTCTGTACAATTGAACCCAACATTGGTTCTACCATTGTTCCCGACGATAGACTTGAAGTTCTTGAGAAAATAGTAAAACCCAACAGAGTTGTTCCTGCAACAGTGGAGATTGTAGACATTGCAGGCCTTGTAAAAGGTGCAAGCAAAGGTGAGGGTCTTGGAAACCAGTTCCTTGCAAACATCAGGGAGACTGATGCAATTCTTCATGTATTAAGGTGCTTTGACGATCCCAATATCGTTCATGTAGATGGCAATGTAAATCCTGTAAGGGACAAGGAGATCATCGATACAGAGCTTCAGCTTAAAGACCTTGAGACAGTTGAGAACCGTATCAGCAAAGTGCAGAAGCAGGCCCAGACAGGTGGCGACAAGAATGCAAAGAAACTTTACGATATCCTTGTAAAATACAGGGAGGTTCTTGAGCAGGGAAAATCTGCACGTACAGTTACATTCGACAATGCAGAGGATGAGAAAATTGCACGTGAGCTTTACCTTCTTACCAACAAGCCAGTAATGTATGTCTGCAACGTTGACGAGGCAAGCGCAAAGGATGGCAACAGCTATGTTGAGCAGGTAAGGGAGGCAGTAAAGGATGAGAATGCGCAGATTCTTGTAATTGCAGCAAAGATTGAGTCAGAGATTGCAGAGCTTGAGAGCTACGAGGAGAGACAGATGTTCCTTGAGGAGATTGGTCTTGAGAAATCGGGTGTTGTAAGGCTTATCAGAAGCGCATATGCACTTCTTAACCTTGAGACATACTTCACAGCTGGAGTACAGGAGGTGAGGGCATGGACATACAACAAAGGTGACAAGGCTCCTGCAGCAGCTGGTGTTATCCATTCAGATTTTGAGAGAGGATTTATCCGTGCAGAGGTAATCAAATATGAGGACTTTGTGCATTATGGTTCAGAGGCAGGATGCCGTGCTGCCGGTAAGCTTGGTGTAGAGGGCAAGGAGTATGTTGTTCAGGACGGTGACATCATGCATTTCCTTTTTAACGTATAAGATAGAAAAGCAAGTAAAATAAAGTAAAAATAAATCATTGATATAGCGGCTTTTAGGCCGCTTTTCTTTTTTACTTTACTATATATAAAAAAAGAGGCTGATATAATATCAGCCTCTTTTAGTACACAATGTATCTATTAATAGAATTTGTATCTCTGGTCTTTAACCTCTGCCTGCTCTGCAAGAATCATAGGTACTACGTTCTGTACGCTTGCAAAGATCTGCTGGTTTTTTGCTTTTGCATCATCCTCAGTGTAGAATGCGCCAGTCTCCTTGCCTTTTACAACAAAGTAGTATACGCCAATCTCACCAACTACAGGACCTGAAAGTACTCCCTCCTGCGCTGCAGCAATTGCACCGATGAATTTAGGGTCAAGCTGCTGTGAAGTAAGTGAAGAGAATGCTATACCGCTCTGGTTGCTTACAGTTGTATTTAGCTTCTCTGCAACCTCCTCAATGGTAGCTGCACCTGCAATCTGCTCTTTAGTCTGTGCTGCAACTTTCTCACCTTTCTTAACCATTGACAAGTAGTTCTTGATGGTTGGAGCAACCTCTGCATATGGAGCATAACCCTCTGCGTGGATTGCTTTAAGGCCAACTACAAAGAAGTATTTGTTGTCTACAGTGATGATTGGAGATACAGTACCAGGCTTGTTCTCATTAGCCCATCTTGTAATCTCTTTAGTGTGCTGGTAGTTAGCCAAAGTCTTGGCAGCTGGAGCAACTCTCATTGCAGGATAAACTGAAACGCCCATCTCTTTTGCAACCTCGTTGAATTTTGCCAAATCGCCCTCTGCCTTGCTAGCAAGCTCGTTAGCCTGTGCATAGAACTCTGAATAAGTAGCCTTGCTTGCCACAGCCTCTTTTACAAGAAGAGCAACCTGCATCTTCTTCATTGCTTTGGTAGCGTCGGTAACTTTTACGATATGTGTACCATATGAAGTCTTAACAGTGAATACATCACCTTTTTTAGCTTTAAGCACAGACTCCATACCTGGGATCATGTACTGCTGTGTCATCCAGCCCAAGTCACCTGCCTCTGCAACATTAGGGTTCTTGTCAGCTGAATACTGTGCTGCAAGCTCTGCAAAATTGCCTTTCTTTGCTACTGCAAGAAGGCTGTCAGCTTTAGCCTCATCAGCACCCTGAAGAAGGATATGCTTTACAAATACTGAATCTGGCATCTGTGCTGCATCAACAACTTTAGCTGCAATGAAGGTGTTCTCTACCTGGAATGGAGCAAGAGACTCGCCAACTTTAGCCTTTGAAGCAAACTCCTCAAGCTCTGAAGCAATTGTTGCAAGGTCACCCTCTTTGTAGTAGTAGCCGTTGAACGGCTGGTCAGAGTTTCTTGCCAAGAAGTTCTTCATGTTCTCTGCAGCTACGAACTCTGCATAGATCTTCTCTACATCTGCAGCAGTTGCATCAATGTCCGCCTGTGAAGGAACAACCTCAAATACAACATACTCGATATCTCTGCTTGCCTGCTGCTTGTAGAATTTCTTATGAGCATCATAGTAAGCCTTGATTTCCTTATCAGAAACAGTGATTGTTGTGTCTCTTGGGAAAGAGTAAGGTACCATTACGAACTCTACATCGAAAGTATTGTTGTTCTCAGCGATCTTCTCAGAAAGCATCAATGGAGTATTGATGTTGCTCTGAGTGAAGAGAGACATATACTTTGAGTAGAACTGCTGAGTCTTTGCTGACTCCTGGAGATAATCCCAGTAGATCTTGAGACGGCCTGTCTCATCAGAATTGAGATAGTTTACGAAATCAAGAAGCATCTCCTTAGAGAAGTTACCATTCTCGTCAGCGAAAACAGGGTTCTGAGCGAAAACAGGAGAATCAAGCTCGCCAGAAAGAATAGCGATCATCTCCTCCTCACCTACAGTAAGACCTGCCTTCTTAGCATTCTTAGTGAAGAGATACTTGTCAACGAGAGCCTGCCATGCAGCATTTCTGATCTGAAGCTGAGTCTGCTCGTTCTGAACTGATGAACCGGTAACGATTTCATTGATTGCTGTGAATTTGTCTACGTCTGTCTGGAAATCTACATAAGAAATAGCCTTTCCATCAATCTCTCCTACATCATACTTTGATGACATAGAAGAAGAAACAGACTGAAGTGTGCTCGGATCAATAATGAAAGACAACAATGCCA
>CALCHD010000044.1 GCA_937901105.1 uncultured Bacteroidales bacterium
GGCAGGGGACTTTTCCAGGATATGGGGCTGTATGTCCTTATAAATGAGAATTCGGCATCTTCTTCAGAAATTTTTGCCGGGGCAATGCAGGACAATGACAGGGCTGTGATAGTTGGCCGACGTTCTTATGGAAAGGGCCTTGTGCAGGAGCCGGTCTATTTTTCAGACAAGTCCGGTATAAGGCTTACAGTAGCAAGGTACTACACCCCAACTGGAAGATGTATCCAGAAGCCGTACGGGGATGACTATGGCAGTGACATTGTTGAGCGCTACAGGCATGGCGAGATGTTCTCTGCAGACAGCATAAAGACAGTGGATTCACTAAAGTATGTTACTCCAAAAGGGAAGACAGTATACGGAGGTGGAGGTATTATTCCCGACATTTTTGTGCCGGTTGATACGGTTGGAGTGACTGATTTCTATGTGGCCTGCAACCGCAAGAGCCTGATTGTGAAATACAGCAATCTCTTGTCTGACCAGTACAGGAAGGAGTTGAGGAAAGTGGAAACTTTTGAGGATATGGAGAAGCTGGTTGCCTCCATTGATATTGAGGGAGGATTCCTTGAGTATGCAAGAAAGAATGGGGTGGTCCCGGGCAAAGGTGAGTGGAAAGAGTCGAAGGATATTATAGTGCTGCAGCTGTGCGGACTTTTGGGAAGGTATACCGTTTTGGATGACAATGCTTTCTACGCATATATATTGAGAATAGACAATGTGGTGGAGAAAGTAAAGCAGATTAGAAAAGAAGGACAAATTCAATAAATATTAAAATTATGGCAAAACTTATTGGAATGGCTGCAGACCATGCAGGCTATGAGCTTAAAGAGGCTTTGAAACCCCTTTTGAACGAGATGGGTTATGAGGTTAAGGATTTTGGAACCCACTCAACAGAGAGTATGGACTATCCGGATGTTGCTCACCCGTTGGCTGAAGCTGTAGAGAAAGGAGAGGTTTGCTGTGGCGTTGCCATGTGCGGTTCTGCAAATGGAATCAGCATGTCTTTGAACAAGCATCAGGGTGTAAGGGCAGCTATCTGCTGGAATCCGGAGCTTGCATCTTTGGCAAGACAGCACAATGACGCAAATATCCTTTCATTGCCTGCAAGATTCATTTCAGAAGAGCTGGCTAAGGAGATTGTGAAGGCATACTTTGCTGCAGAGTTTGAGGGTGGCAGACACCAGAGAAGAGTTGAGAAAATTGCCTGCAAATAATTGATGAGCGAGTTTTTGACAATAGACAAGGATAATCTTCTCCCCCTTGGCAACAATATAGATGATTATCCAGGGGGAGTTGTGCTTCCTATAGACAAGCCTTACAGGTGGACTTCAGCCGATGTTGTAAGAAAGGTGAAGTTCATTGCCCAGAAACATTTTCACAAGAAGAACCTTAAGGTGGGGCATGCCGGCACTCTGGACCCTCTTGCTACAGGTGTTCTGCTGGTGTGTCTTGGAAAGGCAACCAAGCAGGCAGAAGCGCTTCAGTCCCAGCAGAAGGAGTATATTGCGCATATTGAGCTGGGTGCAACAACTCCTTGCTGTGACATGGAGAAGGAGATAGACCAAAGATATCCGTTTGAGCATATTACCAGGGAGATGGTGGATGAGGCCGTGAAGGGATTCATTGGGGAGCAGGACCAGATTCCTCCTGTATTTTCTGCAAAGCTGATTGACGGCACCCGTGCATATGAAATGGCCCGTGCAGGGGAGGAGGTGGTTATGAAGCCTGCCAGGATTACCATATATGATATGGAGGTTCTGGAGTTTTCTCTTCCAAAACTTGTGTTGAGGGTGAGGTGCAGTAAAGGTACATATATCCGTTCAATAGCAAGGGATATGGGTGCAGCGCTCGGAAGCGGAGGATACCTTACCGGACTGGAGAGGACTCTGTCGGGAGGATTCTCTGTGGAGAAAGCCTTGAAAATGGAGGATTTGGCAGAGGTTATGAAAAAATAAGAGAAAAAATGGGGAAAATGAAACATTCCCTGTTTTTTTTCGTATAACTATTACTTTTTGACTTTTTTATACGACCGACAATATGAAATTATCACAATTCAATTTTCCCCTTACAATGGAGCAGATTGCAAAATATCCTGCAAAGTTTAGGGACGAGTCCAGAATGATGGTGCTGCACAAGGATACCGGAGAGATTGAGCACAAGCAGTTCAAGGACATTATCAACTATGTTGAGGCGGGAGATACTTTTGTATTCAATGATACTAAAGTGTTCAAGGCAAGGCTTTATGGAAACAAGGAGAAGACAGGTGCTGAAATTGAGGTTTTCCTTTTGAGGGAGCTTAACAGGGAGCAGAGATTGTGGGATGTGCTTGTGGATCCTGCAAGGAAGATAAGAATTGGCAACAAGCTTTATTTTGGTGAGGATGACTCTCTTGTTGCGGAGGTTATTGACAACACTACATCAAGAGGAAGGACTTTGAGGTTCCTTTATGACGGCAGCTATGAAGAGTTCCGTGATGCTTTGTTTGCTGTAGGTGAGCTTCCAATTCCAAAATGGATCAGAACCAAGCCGGAGGAGATTGACAATGAGAGATTCCATACAATCTTTGCGCAGAATGAGGGTGCAGTTGCAACCCCTGCAGCCGGACTTCACTTCAGCAGGGAGCTGTTCAAGAGAATGGAGATCAGAGATGTGAATTCAGCATTCCTTACATTGCATATGGGCTTGGGCCATTTCAGGAAAGTGGATGTTGAAGACCTTTCAAAGCATAAGATGGATTCAGAGCAGATGGTAATTATGCTGTTAAACAGGAAATTTTACATGTGATGCAGGACTTGTTTGGAAAAGATTTCATTGTTGGCGTAAGCGTCCTGATATGCCTGATTCAGCCATGCCAGATAGTCCGCAACACTTTCCTGATCCATGGCAAGCAGATGCTGATGCTCTTTATACTGCTGCTCAAAGTTGGATGTGGTGCTTTCGGATGGATTCAAGCCGGTTGGCTTGTTGGGCGATGTGTCAATATTGCCTTCAAGTTTACCCTTGATATTAACGGTCGCTTCTTCAGGCTCGATGACATAATCATGATCTTCGTCGTCAAAGTTGACCATGCCATTAGGATTATTCAAACCGGCTTTATAAGCTGGAATTTTTCCGCTCAGACTCTTGCCAGATTTTCCGAGGATTCTCTTCGTCTGAGATGCTGTCCAGATCTTATCGCCTTCGTTTACGTTGACGATTTCCGGGCCATTGGTTCCGACAAGTGCTGCCTGATCACCAGACTGCCAGAGTTCTTCGCCTTCTTCACCAACCAGAGCCGTACCAGCAGGGGCGTTCTGTGTACCCTTTGCAAAACTGAACAATTTCAGGATGGTGCCTGCGGTA
>CALCHD010000045.1 GCA_937901105.1 uncultured Bacteroidales bacterium
TTCTTCTCAACCGTGCCCCTACACTTCACCGTCTCGGTATCCAGGCATTCCAGCCAAAGATGATCGAGGGTAAGGCAATCCAGTTGCACCCGCTTGCATGTACTGCGTTCAACGCCGACTTCGACGGTGACCAGATGGCTGTTCACTTGCCACTCAGCAACGAGGCTGTACTTGAGGCACAGATGCTCATGCTCCAGTCTCACAACATACTGAACCCTTCAAACGGTGCACCTATCGCTGTGCCTTCACAGGATATGGTACTCGGTTTGTACTACATAACAAAGCTGCGTGAAGGCGCCAAAGGCTCGGGCATGACATTCTACGGTCCCGAGGAGGCACTCATCGCCTACAACCAGGGCCGTGTTGCAATCCATGCACCGGTAAAGGTTATGGTTGAGGATATCGATGAGAACGGCGACTACATCCAGGTATTGCGCGAGACATCTGTCGGCCGAATCATCGTCAACCAGATTGTTCCACGCGAGATGGGTTATATCAACCAGATTATCTCAAAGAAGTCACTGCGTGACATCATCACCGAGGTTATCAAGCGCGTAGGTGTTGCACGCTCGGCCGAATTCCTCGATGGTATCAAGAACCTTGGTTACCAGATGGCCTTCCAGGGCGGTCTGTCATTCAACCTCGACGATGTCATCATTCCAAAGGAGAAAGAGGAACTCGTACGCAAGGGTAACGAGAAGGTTGAGGAGATTCTCGCAGAGTATAACCTCGGTCTTATCACCGACAAGGAGCGTTATAACAAGGTTGTCGACGAGTGGACACACGTAAATGCCGACTTGGCAAATGTGTTGATGAAGACTATCTCAACCGACGACCAGGGCTTCAACTCGGTATACATGATGCTCGATTCAGGTGCCCGTGGTTCTAAGGACCAGATTCGTCAGCTCTCCGGTATGCGTGGTCTTATGGCCAAGCCGCAGAAGGCCGGTTCAGAGGGTGCACAGATTATCGAGAACCCGATTCTTTCTAACTTTAAGGAGGGTCTTTCGGTGCTCGAGTACTTTATCTCTTCTCACGGTGCGCGTAAGGGTCTTGCCGATACCGCTTTGAAGACAGCCGATGCCGGTTACCTCACACGTCGTCTTGTAGACGTTTCGCACGACGTAATCATCAACGAGGAGGATTGCGGTACATTGAGAGGTCTTGTTGCTACAGCTATCAAGAACAAGGACGACATTGTTGAGAGCTTGTACGACAGAATCTTGGGTAGAACAACTGTACATGATGTATACAACCCTCTTACCGGTGAGAAGATCATCGGTGCCGGTGAGGAGATTACAGAGGATATTGCAGCTCTTATTGAGTCATTGCCAATTGAGGCTGTTGAGATCCGTTCAGTGCTTACTTGTGAGAGCAAGAAAGGTGTCTGTGCAAAATGTTACGGACGTAACCTTGCACGCGGCAAGATGGTTGAGAAAGGTGAGGTTGTTGGTGTTATTGCAGCACAGTCAATCGGTGAGCCAGGTACACAGCTTACACTTCGTACTTTCCACGTGGGTGGTACGGCATCCGGTAGCGTAACAGAGAGTGAGATCAAATCTAAATATGAGGGTAAGATAGAGTTTGAGGAGTTGAGGACAATTACAAAAGTTGAGGGAGAGGAGAGCAGACAGATTGTAGTTGGACGTACTGCAGAGATGAGAATCGTTGATCCTAATACAGGCATCACATTGTCACAGTACAACATCCCTTACGGTGCAGACCTTTACAAGACTGAAGGCGACCTTGTTACCAAAGGTGACCTTATCTGTAAATGGGATCCATATAACGCGGTTACCATTACAGAGCAGGCTGGTAAGGTATGGTATGACGGACTTGTTGAGGGCGTTACATACAGAGAGGAGTCTGCCGATGAGTTCTCATTGCATAGAGATAAAGTTGTTATTGAGAGCAGGGACAAGTCAAAGAACCCTATCATCAGAATTATGGACAAGGACGGCAACGAGCTTAAACAGTATAACTTGCCAGTAGGTGCCCATATCATGGTTGAGAACGGTCAGGAGCTTACTGCTGGTGACATCCTTATCAAGATTCCTCGTGCAATCGGCAAGTCTGGTGATATCACCGGAGGTCTTCCTCGTGTAACCGAGCTGTTTGAGGCACGTAACCCTTCTAACCCTGCTATTGTATCAGAGATCAATGGTGAGGTTCTAATGGGCAAGATCAAACGTGGTAACAGGGAGATCATTGTAAAGAGCAAGACCGGTGAGGAGAAACGTTACTTGGTTCCGCTATCAAAACAGATCCTTGTACAGGAGAACGACTATGTACGCGCAGGTATGCCGCTTTCTGACGGTGCAATTGCTCCAGCAGATATCTTGGCAATCCAGGGTCCTACAAAAGTTCAGGAGTACATCGTTAACGAGATCCAGGAGGTTTACCGCCTTCAGGGTGTGAAGATCAACGACAAGCACTTTGAGATTATTGTAAGACAGATGATGCGTAAGGTGGAGATTGTTGATCCAGGTGATACAAGATTCCTTCCAGAGCAGCTTGTAGACAAATGGGAGTTCATGCAGGAGAATGACGAGATCTGGGACAAGAAAGTTGTTCTTGATGCAGGTGACTCACAGAACTTGAAGGCAGGCCAGATTGTGACTGTAAGAAGATTGAGAGACGAAAACTCAATTTTGAAACGTCAGGACCTTAAGCTTGTTGAGGCTAGAGATGCAGTTCCTGCTACTTCTAACCAGGTTCTACAGGGTATTACAAGAGCAGCTCTTAAGACAAGCAGCTTTATGTCGGCAGCTTCCTTCCAGGAGACAACCAAAGTGCTCAGCGAGGCAGCTATCCACGGTAAAGTTGATACTTTGGAGGGTCTTAAAGAGAATGTTATCTGCGGTCATCCTATCCCTGCAGGTACAGGCCAGAGAGAGTATGAAAAACTTGTTGTTGCTTCTATGGAAGACTACCAGAGAATGGCAAGAGCCAGAGCGGCAAAAGAGCAGCAGGCAGAGTAATCTATCACATAATAAGAGAAGAGCAATCGCGAGGTTGCTCTTTTTTTTGTGCATGAAAGGGGCGTTTTGTGCGCAAAGTTGGGAGTTGGGGTGATGTTTGTGCATGAAAGGGGTGTTTTGTGCACAAAGTTGGGGCACTGAAAGGAAGTTTGAGGGGGATTAAGGTATTTGTGTGTAAATTATGCTTTTTTATTATATTTGTGGTTCATAAATTTATCGGGAATATGGCAATTATTAGAGAGTTAAGGGGCTTTACCCCAAAATTTGGAAAGGACTGTTTCCTTGCAGAAAATGCTGCTATTATTGGTGATGTAACTATGGGTGATGACTGCAGCATCTGGTACGGTACAGTATTGAGAGGAGATGTAAATACTATCAAGATAGGGGACAGGGTGAACATACAGGATGGTGCTGTTGTGCATACTTTGTATGAGAGGTCTGTAAGTGAGATTGGAAACGATGTTTCGGTGGGCCACAATGCAATTATCCACGGAGCAAAAATTGGAAACAATGTACTGATAGGCATGGGTGCAATCATTATGGACAATGCAGTTGTTCCCGACAATACCATCATTGCAGCAGGTGCAGTGGTGTTGAGCAATGCAGTGCTTGAGCCGGGCGTATATGCAGGTATTCCGGCAAAGAAAGTAAAGGACTCGTCAGAGGCAGTATATGAGGCGGCACACAAGAATGCCCAGGGCTATCTGATGTACAAGGAGTGGTACAAATAATAAAAACAGATTGATATGAAAAAACTAGTTCTAATTGCAGCTGCAGCATTTATGGCAGCATGCTCACAGCCAGACAATGGCTACACAGTAAGCGTATCAGTTTCAGGTGACCTTACACAGTTGCCTAACGATACTCTAATCCTTACAGGCGGTACAAGAAAATCTCCAGTAGCTGATACTCTTGTGCTAGCAGACGGCAAATGCACTTTTAAAGGCCAGACTAACACCCCTACAAGCTATGCACTTGCATTCAAAGGTGGCAAAGCTTTCGCACGCGTATTTGTTGAGAACCAGAAGTACAATGTGTCTTTTGACGCTTCAGACCTAAAGAAAGTTGAGGTTGTTGGAGGTAATGTACAGACTTTCATTAACGAGGTGAATGCAAAGAAAGCAGAGCTTTATGCTGCAAATAACATTGATTCTTTGATGAAAGTATATCGTGAACTTGATGATGACCAGAAAAAGGCACTGTTTGAGTTGAGAGCCAAATGTGATGGTGAGGTTAACGAGATGGTTAAGGCTTATCTTGCTGCTAACCCTCTTTCTGACTATGCATTGTACACTTTGGCAACAGAGGTAGGCAACATGCCGGTTGAGGAGGCAGAGGCTAAACTTGCAGCATTTGACACACTTCCTGCATTCGCTGAGAACGTTATCCTTAAAGAGACTAAAGAGACTGTTGCTTTGATCAAGTCTTTGCAGCCAGGCAACCAGGCTCCTGATTTCGTTCAGAACGACCCTGCTGGAAACCCAATCAAGTTCTCTGACATCTACTCAAAGAACAAACTTACAATGGTTGACTTCTGGGCCAGCTGGTGCGGTCCTTGCCGTGCTTTCAATCCTGAGCTTGTAAAGATCTACAAGAAATACCACAAAAAAGGCTTTGAGATCATTGGCGTATCTCACGACATGGATCATGGCAAATGGGTTAAAGGCATTGAGGACGACAAACTTACTTGGCCACAGGTTTCTGACCTTAAATACTGGGACAATGAGGTTGGCAAGATGTACTATGTAAGATATATCCCACAGAACATTTTCGTTGACCAGAACGGTGTGATTGTTGGAAGACAGATTGACAAGCCGGAGGTTGACAAGTTCATTGAGGATTTCCTAAGCAAATAATCTTCCCGACAGATAACATAGAGGATGACCCAAAAGCAAAAGGGGGCATCCTCTTTTTTATATACTGATTAGGGAATATTTACGTAGGAGGACCTCATTCGACGGTTGCGAGTTATTCCGAAGGAATGACGAAGCAGAGGAGACTGCGTCGTCCTCCGAAGTGAATATTCTCTAATCATTTTAAATAAAAAAGGAGACTTGTGCAGTCTCCTTTAATGATATAATCTGGTGATGATTACTCCTCGTTACGGAAGATGGTCTGAACGCGGTCTGGGCCAAGTGAAATCACTGAAATTGGAACGTTAAGCTCTTTCTCAATGAATCTTACATAGTTCATGAACTCGAATGGAAGCTCCTCCTCACGTGTAATCTGTGAAAGGTCTTTGTTCCAGCCCTTGAACTCTTTGTAGATTGGCTCAATCTCTGCGTAAGTGTCGTAAGGAACCTGATCGGTCTCAACGCCGTCAACTTTGTAGCCTATTGCAACTTTGATTGTGTCAAAGG
>CALCHD010000046.1 GCA_937901105.1 uncultured Bacteroidales bacterium
GACAGTGCAGTAAAGGAGAGCCAGCAGAGAATCTCAAGTGCACTGGCAAAGTTCGGCTACAGAATTCCGGGAAAGAAAATAATCATCAACCTGGCTCCTGCCAACCTCAAGAAGGAGGGCAGCGCCTTTGATGCCGCTATTGCCATAGGGATAGTGGCAGCTTCGGGCCAGAATACTTTCCAGGACCTTCAGGATTTCATAATTATAGGGGAGCTGGCCCTGGACGGTTCACTGCGTGGCACCATTGGAGCGCTCCCTATAGCACTGCACGCAGCAGAACAGGGGTTCAAAGGGTGCATAATGCCAAAGGAATCGGCATCAGAATGTGCAGATGTGGACGGCATTACAATATTCCAGGCAGACACTCTGGCAGACATAATTGAAATCCTCTCATCTCCGGAAACGGCAGCATCATATATACCGCTAAAGAGGGAATACGTAAGAAAAACTGAATGGGAATATGACTTTGCCCACGTAAGGGGCCAGCATCTTGCAAAGAAAGGCCTTGAGATTGCAGCTGCCGGCGGGCACAACGCAATTTTGTGCGGAAGCCCCGGGTGCGGCAAGACCCTAATGGCCAAATGCCTTCCCTCAATACTTCCGCCAATGAGCAAGATGGAGGCTTTGGAGACCAGCAAGATATATTCTGTAGCAGGACTGCTCAAGAATTCCGGAGGACTGATAATGGAACGACCTTTCAGAAGCCCTCACCACACCTCCACCCTTCACGCTCTGGCCGGGAATACTGCTATGCCGGGCGAGGTATCCCTTGCCCATAACGGGGTGCTGTTTGCAGACGAGATTGCAGAATTCGGGCGGGCCTCTTTGGAGATACTACGGCAGCCGCTGGAAGATTGCAGCATACAGGTATGCCGTGCGAGCACCAGGGTAAGCTACCCGGCCTCATTCATGCTCATTGCCGCCATGAACCCCTGCCCATGCGGCTACCTCAACGATCCCAAGAAAACCTGCACCTGCTCCACCAGTGCAATAATGAAATATTCCAGCAAGCTGTCGGGACCACTTTTAGACAGGATAGACATACAGCTGAACCTTAAAAATGTTTCTCCCGATGACATTGTTGGAATGGGATCCCACCAGGAGGAGCCCAGCCGTGTGATTGCCGAAAGGGTAAGGAAGGCCCGTGAGATACAGCTGGAGCGCTTCAAGGGAGAAAACTTCTACACAAACTCCAGAATCCCGGCAGGAAAGCTTGCCAAGTACTGCAGAACCGGTGCAAAAGAGCAGGCTTTTCTCCGCAGTTTCATTGCCAGGCAAGGCATTTCAGCCAGAGGCTACAGCAGAATTTTAAAAATATCGCGCACCATAGCAGATTTGGATGGGAAGGATTTTATATCTTTGGAACATATTTCAAAAGCAGTACAGCTGAAGCTGAACATAAACGAGTTTTAAAGATGGCAGCAACAATACAGATAAAGAGTCTTGCCGAGATTGACAAGGCAGCAAAGGAGTTTATAGAATATGCATCTTCATCACCCCTGCAAAGCAATATATTTGCGTTCTTCGGACAGATGGGTGCAGGAAAGACCACATTCATAAAGGCCATCTGCAAAGCTCTGGGAGTGGAGGATGACGTGAACAGCCCTACGTTCACCATTGTGAACGAGTACCGCAGCGCAAAGGGATTTCCCGTATACCACTTTGATTTCTACAGGATTAACAATATTACAGAAGCCTATGACATAGGCACCGACGAGTACTTTGGAGGTGACGGCATCTGCCTTATAGAGTGGCCTGAAAAGATCCGTGAAATTCTTCCCGACGACTGCTTCAAGGTATTTGTGTATGCAGACGCCAATGGCAACAGAACGGTTGAGATAGAGGACTAGAAATGGAACCTGCAGCCCAGTTCAGCCTTGATCTGCAAAGGCTGGTCTGTCCTCACGCTGTACTGCATGTCTGAATTGGTAAAGTAAATAAGGTTTGGCTCAAAATAAAGTCCCACGTAATTGGAGAACTTGTACTCAACACCCAATCCCGCATTTACAGAGAACAGCAGTCCGTCCATATCTGTTGAATGGCGGTGTGTGTCCCTATAGCTCTCAAACTTGTACTTGGCCCTTATACCCTTCTCCAGCATGGCTCCGGCGTTAATATAGAACATGAACCTGTTCTTCTGGGCAATTGTGCCATATACGTTTACCGGAATTCCAATGTAATGGAGAGTCTGCTCCCCGCTATATTTCACCTTGTTTACAAGGCAGTCGAACTTGCTCTTGAGCATTGTATAGCTCACTCCTACACCAAGAGCCAGATTCTCGCCTACCGGGAACTGCAGCTGCACGCCAAGATTAAGCGGCAGCATATATTTTGTGTCTGAAACCTGCTCTATAATATGGCCGTGGCTGCCGAACACAGAAGAAGTTGCCATGTTTGACGGGCCGTTTACCCCTGC
>CALCHD010000047.1 GCA_937901105.1 uncultured Bacteroidales bacterium
AGCTGTTCTGAACAACCTCCAAGCTCTTAGATCTCTCTCTAACGCCGATAACGTCACCTGGTTTTACTAGAGTTGAAGGGATATTCATAGTCTCACCGTTCAACACAATGTGGCAGTGTGAAACCAACTGTCTTGCAGCTGCACGAGTAGGAGCAATACCCATTCTGTAAACCAAGTTATCCAAACGAGACTCCAACAAAATGATAAGGTTCTCACCAGTTTTACCTTTCATCTTAGCAGCTTTCTCATATAGGTTACGGAACTGTCTCTCCAACAAACCGTAAGTATATTTAACTTTCTGCTTCTCTTTTAGCTGGATTCCGTACTCAGAAGATTTTTTTCTCTTCTTAGCCAAGCCATGCTGTCCTGGAGGATAATTCTTTTTCTCGAAACTTCTATCAGGACCAAAGATTGGCTCTCCAAATTTGCGGGCAATTTTTGTAGAAGGCCCAGTATATCTTGCCATATTAAATCTAATTTAAATTTAAATGTTAGGGATTAAACTCTACGGCGACCTTTTGGTCTACAACCGTTGTGTGGAAGTGGAGTAACGTCAATGATCTCAGTTACCTCAATACCTGCACCGTGAATAGTACGGATAGCAGACTCACGACCAGCACCAGGACCTTTAACATAAGCCTTAACTTTACGCAATCCCAAATCGAAAGCTACTTTAGCACAATCTGCTGCTGCTACCTGAGCTGCATACGGAGTGTTCTTTTTAGAACCTCTGAAACCCATCTTACCAGCAGATGACCAACTGATAACCTGACCCAAGCTATTAGTTAGAGTCACAATAACGTTGTTAAATGTTGAAGAAATATGAGCCTCGCCATAAGCGTCAACCTTAACAACTCTCTTCTTACTAGATACTGTTTTCTTTGCCATATTCTTAGGTTCTATTATTTAGTTGCTTTCTTCTTGTTTGCTACTGTCTTCTTCTTACCCTTTCTGGTACGAGCATTGTTCTTAGTGCTCTGACCTCTTACAGGAAGACCAAGTCTGTGACGGATACCTCTGTAACATCCGATATCCATAAGACGTTTGATGTTCAATTGAATAGCAGAACGAAGCTCGCCCTCAATTTTATACTCTTCTGCAATTGTTGCGCGAATTGCAGCGATTTGGTCGTCTGTCCAATCTTGCACCTTAATGTTGAAATCAATACCGTTCTTACTAAGGATTTTTTTGGCAGAACTGTGACCAATTCCAAAGATATAGGTCAAACCTATCTCTCCACGTTTGTTTTTTGGTAAATCTACTCCGGCTATACGTGCCATAATTATTTATTTTATTCTTTATTGTTTACAATTGGAATTATCCTTGGCGCATTTTGAACTTAGGGTTCTTTTTGCAAATTACATACAAACGGCCTTTGCGTTTTACGATCTTGCAGTCTTCACTACGCTTTTTAATGGATGCTTTAACTTTCATTGTATTGTATTTTTTATTTGTATCTGAAAGAAATCCTTCCCTTTGTCAAATCATAAGGGGACATCTCAACTCTTACTTTATCGCCAGGCAAGATTCTGATGTAATGCATTCTCATCTTTCCTGATATGTGTGCGATAATTACGTGTCCATTATCCAATTCTACTCTGAACATTGCATTGGACAACGCTTCAACAATTGTTCCATCCTTTTCTATAGCAGATTGTTTTGCCATATTTACTTCCTTACAAATTTAACGTTATTAAAATTTATTTTCGATATAATCAAATGTTGTCAAGACATCAGCTTTTCCGGCCCTCACCGCAACCATGAACTCAAAGTGAGCCGACAGTTTTTTATCTACAGTGCTGACCTCCCAGCCATTCCTGTGAAGGTAGATATCTTTCTTGCCTGCGTTGATCATAGGTTCAACACAAAGAACCATACCCTCCTTCAACTTTTTGCCGTTGCCGGCTTTTCCGTAGTTGGGAACTTCCGGTGACTCATGCATATTGGTTCCAATACCATGTCCCACCATCTCCCTCACTACTGAAAAACCATGCTTTTCGGCATATTGTTGGACCGTACTGCCTATGTCTCCCAGTCTGTTACCGGCTATTGCCTTTTCAGCCCCCAAATATAGGGATTCTTTTGTAACTTTTAAAAGATTTGCAGCTTCGGCACTTATTTCTCCAACAGGGAATGTGTAGGCCGAGTCTCCATAAAATCCTTTGTAGATGGTTCCACAGTCCACTGAAACTATATCTCCTTCTTTAAGTTCGTAGTCACTTGGAAAACCATGTACTACAAAATCATTTACAGAGATGCACAGTGTGTATGGAAATCCGCCGTATCCGAGAAAACCTGGAACTGCTCCATTGTCCCTGATGAAGGTCTCGGCCAGTTTGTCAAGTGCTATAGTCTTCACTCCTGGCGCAATCGCTTTTCCAACCTCCGCCAAAGTCTTTGAAACCAGAATGGCGTTCTCCCTAAGGATTTCAATCTCCTCGTCGCTTTTCAGTCTTATCATTTCAAAAGAACTATCAAAAAATTACATTCCCGAACGGCCTTTAAGACGTCCTGTCTTCATTAAACCGTCGTAGTGGCGCATTAACAGATAACTCTCTATCTGTTGTAGAGTATCAAGTACTACTCCAACAAGGATCAACAAGCTTGTTCCACCGTAGAACTGTGCAAACTGGTTGTTGATACCCAATTTCATAGCAAATGCAGGCATGATAGCAACCAAAGCTAGGAAAATTGATCCTGGCAATGTGATGCGGGACATTACTGCGTCAAGATACTCAGCAGTTTTCTTTCCAGGCTTTACACCAGGGATGAAACCGCCGTTTTTCTTCATCTCCTCTGCCATCATTGTTGGATTTACAGTTACTGCGGTGTAGAAGTAAGTAAATGCAACAACCATCAAACCGAATATGAAATTATACCAGAAGCCTGTGTAGTTACCAAGAGTGGCGGCTAATCCACGGGTAGCATCAAAGCTTGCAAATATAATAGGGAACAACATCAAAGCCTGAGCAAAGATAATAGGCATTACTCCTGCCGCATTAACTTTCAAAGGAATGTACTGACGTACTCCACCATACTGTTTGTTGCCTACAATTCTTTTTGCATACTGTACTGGAATTCTTCTGGTTCCCTGAACTAGTGCAATAGTTGCAACGAATACAAAGAACAATACAAGAATCTCAACGATCAGCATTAGAAGACCACCAGTAGTCTGGCTGAGTCTGGTTCCAATCTCAGCAGTAAGAGCAAATGGCAATCTTGCAATGATACCTACCATGATGATTAGAGAAATACCGTTTCCTAAGCCGCGGTCAGTAATTCTCTCACCAAGCCACATGATGAACATGGTACCACCAATAAGAACTATAGTTGCAAATAGGTTAAAAGAAAATCCTTTAATCAAAAATGCAGTCTCTGGCAACTGGGTGTGAAGGTTTGTAAGGTAAGCTGGACCCTGCAAAGCCAAAATCACAATTGTCAGATAACGTGTCCACTGATTCATCTTCCTGCGACCGCTCTCGCCCTCGCGCTGCAATCTCTGGAAGTATGGAATCATAATTCCCAAGAGCTGAATTACAATCGATGCAGAGATGTAAGGCATTACACCTAGTGCAAAGATTGAAGCATTTCCGAAAGCACCACCTGAAAACATATCCAACAAGCCCATAAGGCCGTCAGCAGTCTGTGCCTCCAGATTTGCAAGCTGCGTAGGATCTATACCTGGAACAACTACAAAGCTGCCCAATCTATAGACCAAGAGTAGCATGATAGTGTAAACTATTCTGCTGCGCAACTCTTCAATCTTGAAAATATTCTTAATAGTTTCAATTAATCTTTTCATTGGTTTTTTAGATTAGTGTTGTAGAACCCTGTGCAGCCTCAATCTTTGCTACAGCTGATTTAGAGAAAGCATGAGCAGTTACATCCAACTTAACGGTAAGCTCACCGTTACCCAATACTTTAACCAAATCTTTTCTTGCTACAAGACCGTTCTCAATCATAGTGTCAACAGTGATTGCTGAAAGACCAGTCTTCTCGCTCAAAGCCTGCAAAGTTGCAAGATTTACAGCTTTGTATTCTACTTTGTTAGGATTGTTGAATCCAAATTTAGGCAGACGTCTTTGGATAGGCATCTGACCACCCTCAAAACCAAGTTTACGAGAGTAACCTGAACGTGACTGAGCACCTTTGTGACCACGAGTTGATGTTCCACCGTGACCTGAACCCTCACCACGACCAATTCTTTTCTCTCTTCCAATAGAACCCTCTGAAGGTTTTAGTGTATGTAATTTCATTGCTAAATCTCTTAATTAGTTGATTTCTTCTACTTTAACAAGGTGTAGAACTTTCTCGATCATTCCTTTATAAACTGGAGTAAGTTCCAACTCTACAGAGTGTCTGATACGGCGGAGTCCTAGAGACTGCAAACAAGCAATCTGATTTTTTGAAGCTCCGTTCTTACTTTTAATCTGAGTAACTTTAACTTTTGCCATGATCATTACCTCCTTAACCATTAAATACTTTGTTCATGTGGATACCTCTCAAACCTGCAACAGTGTAAGCATCTCTCAACTCTGCAAGAGCAGCAACTGTAGCTTTTACAAGGTTATGAGGGTTTGAAGAACCTTTAGATTTAGCCAATACGTCGTGTACACCTACTGACTCGAATACAGCACGCATCGCACCACCCGCTTTAACACCGGTA
>CALCHD010000048.1 GCA_937901105.1 uncultured Bacteroidales bacterium
TATCATCGCTATGCCTTCAGTAACCAACAAAGGTGTAAGCAAGATCTCTCCTATCCTTACCCCTGGTGCAGGTGTTGTAACTACAAGACAGCACATCCACTGGTTTGTAACTGAGTACGGTGCAGTTAACCTATACGGTAAATCACTTCAGGAGAGGGCAAAACTTATGATCAGCATTGCACATCCTGATGCACGCGAGGAGCTTGACAAAGCTGCATTTGAGAGATTCGGTTCTCACTTCCACTTTGTGGCAAAATAATTTTTCAGCTACATATACACAAAAAAAGGTGACCGCGCGGTCACCTTTTTTTTCTTCCTTACAAGATTTAACATTGCGTTACAAAATTGCAACACTTGCCTGGAGTCCCAGTCCTTACAGCAATGCATAGCTCTTTGTGCTCTTGATGCCTATGTAGCCGTAGTAGGATTCTACAATGGTGCCGGTGACGAGTACGGGAGATCCAAGGCGGTGCGGATTGACTACAAGATTGAGCCCGTCTCTTACTGCTCCGCTGGGGAGCTCAACTACAAACATGTCATAGCGGTTGCGCTCTGTCATAGTTGGGGCTATCACTATTGCAGATTTTGATTCAAACGGCGGACCTACCCTTATTGTCTGGGTGGTGGGATCACCGCCAATTATGTATCCGAACACCTGCACCCTCTCACCAATGTGTGATTTGGCTTCTTCAATTGAGAGCGCACCGGTGGGAATCTTCAGGCCCAGATTGTACCCGTAAGATATCCAGTCCCTTACTGTATCTATCTGCACATTAAGTATTGATGCTGTCGTATTGCTCTCTGAATAAGAGAGGTTCATTGTCACCATCTGTCCAGCCAGCAGGCTCTTGCTCAAAAGGACCGTATCCGACTCCTCTGTGCTGTATAGCAGTTCAAACGGTTCAGCCGCCACATAGATGTACTTGGTCTGCCAGTAGTCGTAAGCAACCTTATTTTCATGCTGCTTTACATATACCCCGTTCCCCGGGAACTTGGCTATGAAATCGTTTGAGAACTTCAGCCTCAAGCCGGCATTAATCTGCCTGCACATGAATGAAACCTTTGCCTGCATGTTCTCTTCAACAATAATGGTCTGCTCGTCTCCATATTGCGGTGCCGAAAACTTTGGGGGATTAAACCTTGTTGAATATATGGCAACATCATAACTGCCAGGAGTAACCACAATCTCCTGCGGCCTGTCTCCATATTTGCCGTCATAAATTTTCTCCCCTTGGGTTGAATAAATGGAGAGTATAAAATTGTTGGTATCGGTATCAATGCCGCTTTTAAGACAGGTGCCGTCCGACACCAGATCGTCGGGAACCTCTCCTATGGCAAGGGAAATTGTTCCCGGATTCTTCGCCTCTTCCAGATTAAACTCACTGCAGCCGGCAGATGCCGCACACAAAATGGCCAATGCCACCGGCACTGCCATTTCAAATCCTTTTGTTCTCATAATTTCCTCCTCTGGTTTTTAATTGTCTGCAGCAAATTTATCCTGACAGGGAGAGGGAGGATGACAGAAAAAGAAAAAGTTTGTGATTCAGCTGATGATTTTTCTTTTTCCTAAAAAATTTTACGCCGTTTACGGTAAAATTCACGGGGCCGCCCCTCTGTGAAGGACGGCCCCGCTACTTGAACCTAAACTTAAACTATGAAAAACTTCAGTTTAAATTTTGCAATTACCGTGCCACTACCCTGAACTTGGCGAATTTCAAAAGTAGAGTTTTTTGGCCCGAATCTCTAAAGTCAACCACTGCCTTTCGGCTTGTAATATCGCCCTCCAGTGATATTACAACCCCTATTCCAAAGCGGTCGTGCTCTATTGTCTGCCCAACCTCAACCACTGCAGGCGAGTCTGGGGTAAAGTTTGCCGGCGCTGCTTTTCTCTGCGGTACAAACCCTGCCGGAGGGCTCACCTTCTGCTGCCCTGAACCATATCCTCCGCCCTGCATAGGGGAACTCTGTCTTCCAGGGAATCGTTGTCCACCCTGATGGTACCCCTGAGCCCCCCTCTGGGATGGTCCTGCCTGAACTCCCCTCTGAGAAGGATACTGTCGGGAAGAAGATGTGAAATCATCAAATTTTGTACTCAGCTCCTCTTCCCAGTCTGTGATTGGATTGAGGATATACTGTTTGTCTATCTCCTTTATAAAACGGCTTGGGGAGTTGCTTACATGGCTGCCCCACTTGGTCCTGCTCTGTGCGTATGAAAGCTTCACGCTCTTTCCTGCCCTGGTGATTGCCACATAGAAGAGCCTGCGCTCCTCCTCAATGTCCTGCTCGCTGGCCATTCCCATTCCTTGCGACGGAAAAAGGTTCTCCTCCATGCCCAAGATATACACATATGGGAACTCAAGGCCTTTGGACGAGTGGACTGTCATCAGAGAAATCTTGTTCTTGTCATCCTCATTCTCCTTGCCGTCCAGGTCACTTATAAGGGAAACGTTCTCAAGGTAAAGATCCAATGTAACAATTGGAATATCCTCACCCTCCTGCGCCATCTGCTCATATTCCTCCTGCCCTTCATCAACAAAGTCCTTGATTGAGTTGAAGAGCTCCTCCACGTTCTGCACCCTTCCCTGCGCCTCAAGGGTGGTATCCTGTTTCATATAGTTGAGAATACCAAAGCGGCTGTCTGTCTCCATGGCGATAGTATAGGCATCGGTATAGTCCATCTTGTCTCTCAGTGACTCAATACCTTCAATGAAGTGCTTCATCTTGGCTGAAGTGCCGGCCTTGATACCGAACTCCTCAAGGTTCACCACCTTAACAGCCTCAAACATTGAAAGCTCCTTTGCTGTTGCAGCTTCCTTAAGCCTGCCCAGCGATGTATCGCCGATTCCCCTTGCAGGGAAATTGATTATTCTCTTGAACGCCTCGTCATCCTTGATGTTTGCCACTAGCTTGAGGTATGCCAGCATATCCTTCACCTCCGCACGCTCATAGAAAGAGTGGCCGGCAAATATCTTGTATGGCATATTCTTCTTCCTCAACGCCTCCTCCATCACACGGCTCTGCGCATTGGTACGGTACAGGATTGCAAAGCTGCTGTACGGCTCGTGGGTCCTGCGCACCTGGTCCATGATTGAAGAGGCCACCATAAATCCCTCCTCATGCTCTGTATATGCACTTATAAGCTCTATAAGGTCTCCCCTCTCCTGCTCCGAGAAGCAGTTCTTCTTCAGCTGCATCTTGTTCTTGGCAATGAGAGAGTTTGCTGCATTCACAATAGTTTGGGTGGAACGGTAGTTCTGCTCCAGCCTGTACTCCTTGGCCTGCGGATAGTCCTTCCTGAAGTTGAGGATATTCTCAATCCTGGCACCACGGAAGCTGTAGATGCTCTGCGCATCATCACCAACCACAGAAATGTTCTGGTGCTCACTTGAAAGCTTCTTTATTATCAGGTACTGGGCATAGTTGGTGTCCTGATACTCATCCACCATCACAAATTTGAAACGCTTCCTTATCCTGTCCAGCGCATCAGGAAAATCCCTGAACAGTATATTGGTATACAGCAGTATATCATCAAAGTCCATTGCACCCGCCTGACGGCATTTCTTTGCATACTCCCTGTAGATTTCCCAGATTCTCGGCTTCTTTGCAGCAGAGTCATTCTGGATAAGGGTGCTGTTGCGCCCGTATGCCTCTGCCGTAACCAGGTTGTTCTTTGCCATGGAGATACGGCTGTGCACCTCGTTGGGCTTGTACTGCTTGTCATCAAGCTGCAGTTCCTTTATGCACGCCTTTATAACATTGCGGCTGTCTGTGGTGTCATAGATAGAGAATGTCTTTGGAAATCCCAGAAGTTCAGCCTCATCACGCAGGAACCTGATGAAGATTGAGTGGAATGTGCCCATAAAAAGACGGCGCGCCTTGCTCTCCCCAATAAGGGATGCAATACGCTCTTTCATCTCCCTTGCTGCCTTGTTTGTAAATGTAAGTGCAAGAATAGAGCCGGGCTCATGGCCCTTGCTCAAGATGTTTGCAATTCTGCAAGTAAGCACCTTTGTTTTTCCACTGCCTGCTCCCGCTATAATCAACTGCGGCCCCTCAATATCGCTAACTGCTTGATATTGCGCAGGATTCAACCCTTTAAATATTTGCTCCACTACCTGTTCCATAATAGTGCAAAACTACTATCCAAAAAAACAAAAAACAAAACCTAAAATGCTTACTTATTACTAATTTATTGTGTACATTTGCGCAAAATTTCTGAAATAATGATTAAAAATATTCACTTAAACAAAGGACTGGACATTCCTGTAAAGGGAGTTGCAGAGCTTAAAGTTGAAAAAAACATTATCTCGGAGGTAGTTTCTGTAAAACCTGTCAACTTTAAAAACCTTACCCCAAAACTCATGGTTAGAGAGGGAGATGAGGTAAAAGCTGGCAGTATTTTATTTGTAGACAAGTACCGCCCGGAGATTGGCTTTGCTTCACCTGTTAGCGGAACAGTTGAGTCAGTAGTAAGAGGCGAGAAACGCAAACTTCTGGAAGTTCGCGTAAAGGCTGCCCAGACTACAGATTACATTAAATTTGAGACTCCGGAGCTTGGCAAGGCTACAGCAGAGGAGATTAAGAAAGTTCTTTTGGAGAGCGGCTTGTGGGCTGCAATGAAACAGAGACCTTACGGCACAGTTGCAAACCCTGCAGACGAGCCTAGGGCCATCTTTGTTTCTGCATTTGATTCTGCCCCTCTTGCTCCAGACTACAACTTCACCCTTAAGGATGAGGCTGCAAACCTTCAGGTTGCAGTTGACGTTCTTAACAAGCTTACCAAAGGCGGTGTATTTGTAGGCGTAAATGCAAAGAGTGCTGCAACTTCTCCATTCAACCACCTTAAGAACATAAAGCTTTACGGTTTCACAGGAGCACATCCTGCCGGAAACGTAGGTGTACAGATCAACAACATTGCCCCTATCAACAAGGGTGAGGTTGTATGGACAATTGACCCTATGTTCATGGTTGCTATAGGGAAGCTTTTCACTAAAGGAATCTACGACGTTACCAGAACCATTGCAGTTACAGGCAACAGGGTTGAGAAACCTTGCTATGTAACTTGTGTTCCAGGTACCCAGATTAAGGACCTTGACTTCCTTGTAAGCAAGAAAGAAGTTGAGATTTGCGACCAGGAGTGCGGATGCCGTTACATCAGCGGCAACGTCCTTACAGGAAACAACGTTGGTGCAGAGGGTTCTTTGGACTTCTACAGCAACATGGTTTCTGTAATCTCTGAGGGTAACTACTATGAGATGTTCGGTTGGGTTAAACCAATCAGAAGCAAGAAGTTCAGCTTCTCAAAATCTTACTTCTCATGGCTGACACCTAAAAAACAGTATAAAGTTGATACAAATACCAACGGTGGCCAAAGAGCATTTGTAGTATCTGACGTATACGGCAAAGTGCTTCCTATGGACATCTATCCTGTATATCTTCTAAAGGCTATCCTTGCAGAGGATATTGACAAGATGGAGCAGCTTGGCATCTATGAGGTAATTGAGGAGGACTTGGCTCTTTGCGAGTACGTATGTCCTTCAAAGATTGACATTCAGGAGATTGTAGCCAAAGGTATTGCAACAATGATTAAAGAAATGGCTTAAAACAGAGTAGTATGAAATCAATTTTGAATATAGTTGAAAAAATTAAGCCAACCTTCAGCAAGGGTGGCAAATTGGGTTTCCTGCACTCTACTTTTGATGCCTTTGAGACCTTCCTTTTTGTTCCAAACACTGTAACAAAAAGCGGATCCCACATTAGAGATTGTGTAGACCTAAAAAGAGTAATGACCGTTGTGATCATTGCACTTTTGCCTGCATTGGCATTTGGAATATGGAATGTTGGAGAGCAGCATTCAATTGCATTCGGTTTGGATATGAACTTCATTGAGAAAGTATGGTTCGGACTTTTGAAAGTACTTCCTCTAATTATTGTATCTTACGTTGTAGGTTTGGGAATTGAGTTCATCTCAGCCCAGCTTCGCGGACATGAGGTTAATGAGGGTTACCTTGTATCAGGTATGATCATTCCTCTAATCATGCCGGTAGACGTTCCCCTTTGGATTCTTGCACTTGCAGTTGCATTTGCAGTAATCATCGGTAAAGAGGTATTTGGCGGTACAGGTATGAACATCTGGAACCCTGCTCTTATTGCACGTGCATTTGTATTCTTCGCTTACCCTTCACAGATCTCAGGTGACACCATCTGGGTTGAGGGCTTGAACGCAGCCAAAGCAAATGCAATGCAGGTAGTGGACGGTTTCTCTGGCGCAACCCCTCTAGGACAGGCTGCAAACGGCGTAGTAGACTTCACCACTACAACTGGTGAGCCTCTAACAGCATTGCAGGCTTTCATTGGTACAATGCCAGGTTCAATTGGTGAGACTTCAACAATCGCTATCCTTATTGGTGCTGTAATCCTTATCTGGACAGGCGTTGCAAGCTGGAAAATCATGGTTTCTTGCGTTGCAGGTGCTCTAGGCGTAGGATTCCTTATCAACGGTTTTGCAGAGCCGGGCACTTTTGCCGCAGTTCCTGCATACTGGCACCTTATCCTTGGCGGTTTTGCATTTGGAGCAGTGTTCATGGCTACAGACCCTGTAACCTCGGCACAGACAGAGAAAGGTAAATGGATTTACGGTTTCCTTGTTGGTGCCCTTGCAGTTATCATCCGTCTGTTCAACCCAGGTTACCCAGAGGGAATGATGCTTGCCATCCTCCTTATGAACACATTTGCTCCGCTTATCGACCACTACGTGATCGAAGGCTCTATCAAGAGAAGGGCAAAGAAGGTAAAAA
>CALCHD010000049.1 GCA_937901105.1 uncultured Bacteroidales bacterium
TGCCCTTCTACCCAGTTTACCTGGAACTTGTTGCCGTTCTCAAGTACAACCTGAGCGTCTTCAATACCCTCTTCCTTGTATAAATATCCGTCTTTAAGGTCCAATCCTGCCTTGAATGGTGCAGTACCCTCACTCTTGTCATAGATTGCAGCAAGAGCCGGTCCGTACACTTTTTTCAAAGCCTGGGCAATTGCCCCTTTTGCCAGGAACATTCCAGCCGAGTGGGCCTGTATAACGGCTGTCTTTCCGTATATGTCTATAATCAGGCCAGGAAGGAAATCCCCCTCACCGTGCACAAGCCTGTATGCATCTGTATCAGCTGCACCAATTAGGCCAAGAGTCTTGCGGGCATTGTACGCACCCTGGATTGCGTTGTTCCAGAAGTTCTGGTCAATGGCAACCTTCTCAAAACTGAGAATCCTTACGGTAATTGAGCCAATCTGATAATGGCCGCAACCAAGGTATTCCCCTATAGATGAATATACTTCTACAACGTCACCTTCTGCAGGTTCTCCCCCCTCAATCTTCTTTACAGCGCCTGAAAACACCCACGGGTGGAATCTCTTGAGCGACTGCTCCTTACCTTTATTTAAAATTATTTTAACCATTAGAATTACTTTCCTTTAACTTATAGTACATCTCCCTGCAGATCCATGCATCAATTGCTGCATATCTGAGCTGCGCTTCCGAGAGATGGGCACTCTCCCAATTTGAAAGCTGCTGCGATTTTGACACCCTTTTCTTAAGGATGATTGCAGACATCTTCCTCACACTCTTCTCTTCAATCCCATACTCGGGTGCAAGCCTCTGAAGGTCTACAAACCCTTTGGGGATAAACCTCCTGTACTCCTGAAGCCCCCTGATGTCATCATGGATGGCAGCACCTATCTTAAGGACACCCGGATTACCGAGCAGTGCCGCAAGTTTGGGTGGAACACCTACCTGCTGCAGCCTGAAAATGTAGGCCTTGTCGGGACCACTCAACTGCAGGATGGCCATTTTGTTCCTTGGCACCTTAGGGACAAAGCAAGGTTTGGTTTCTGTATCAAAACCTATCACCTCCTGCGCTCCCAAATAGGCCATGGCCTGCTCAAACTCCTCACATTTTCCGCTGGATACCACTGTGATTTCACCGGGGAATGTAGCCATTTCCAGTGATTCAATCTCATCAACGGTAACCGTACTCGCAAATGCCATACTAGTCTATGAATTTTTTGATTTTTGCATATGATGCAGGAAGCATGTTCTCAATTCTTGCCAAAGTCTCCTCATCCAAGTATCTTCTTGAGAATGGAACAAATACAGTGGTAATATCCTCTGTAGCGTGCTCTCTGCCATATTTGAAGTTGTATGAAAGGTTTCCGTCTGCATCAAGGCAATCTGCAGGAAGGCCGTATGCTGGAACTGAAATGTAACCTTCAAATGCACCCTCAACTGTATTCAATGCAAGATTGTTGTCCTCCCTTAGAGCCTCGTAGCACTCAAGGGCTGTAAATACTGCCGGATCAATGAACTCAAAATCGGGGTGGATAAGTCCTTCATATACAAGTTTGCCGTCCTTGTCGCGGAAATTCTTCAACAGCTCAATTGTCTCATTAAGTGTATTGAGCAAGAACGGATAGTGTGTACAACCAAGAATGACATGTTTCAAAGGGACCTTTGCACCACTTGCCTTATGTTTCTCCAATAGAGTAACCAAATGGAATTTGGCATAGTTTGCAGCCGAGTTCAACTGGAATGCTGTATACTTGCCGTCAACTTTCTCCCTAAGAATCTCACCATTGTTGTAGTTGAAACCATAAATGTTCAAAAGGCCCTCCTTCACATCCTCAGAACCGGTTCCCAATTTAGGACCTCTATAACCCTCTCTAGGAGCTGTAAGGGAAGTGTTCACAAAATCCTTCTCCTGGTCTACAGCCTCAGCAAAGCCTGCACAAGGATGGTTTACAACCTTAATAAAACCTTTGTATCCGTTTGCTGCACCTATCTCGTTGATAGTTCTTTCGTAAGCATTTGAAGCAATTGTACCAACTGTTGCAAGGACACCCACTGCAACTGAATCTGGAGAGCCTGCACCAGTAAGCTTGTCATACAAAGCATTCACTCCTGCATTGATAACTCCAATTACCTTAACGCCTGTACCGCTCTGTTGCAACAAAGTTGAAACATCCTGCAAACCCCAAGCTGTTGCTGTATTACAAGCAATTACAAGAATTTTACATGGCTGTTTGATACCCTCCTTAACCTTGTCGGCAGGGTTGGTCCAGAACTTGTTGTCCAATAGGAAAAGCGCATCCTTTACAACCAGCTCCTTAAAGAAATCCTGCTTGTTCTCTGCTGCATAGTTTCCATAAGGCATATTAGCCCTGTCAGCAAGATATGTAAACGCCTCACCTGCAAAATCAGGAATGCCGTCTGCACCCTCTTTTCCCGACGTATTGTTAACCATATCAGCCTTCAGAAGAACCTCAAGCACAGTAAGTCCGCCTGTACCCGAATCAAACACGCCAATAGGGAGCTTGCTCAATGATGTTGGGAATGACTTATAGTTTCCATAAAATTTTGAGGTCTCATCATTCAGCGCCTTCTCCATGATTGGAGAGAGCACAACCTGCTCTTCGCCGCTTTTGTTCCTGTTGCCGCAAGATGAAAGGGCAACTGCTACAAGACATGACAGGATAAACAATTTTTTCATAGCTATCGGGATAAAGAATTATACACTATTTATTGTAGATGAATGTTCCGTGCTCACTTGTAAGGTGTACCTGTGCCTTACCGTCCTCTGATGCCTCCACTCTACCAATGATCTTGGCATCCACACCATATTTTTTGGAGATTGCAATTATATCCTCAGCAATTTCTGCAGGGATATAGAACTCCATTCTATGACCCATATTGAACACCTTGTACATCTCCTGCCAGCTTGTACCTGACTCCTGCTGGATTACCTCAAACAATGGAGGTGTAGGGAACAGGTTGTCCTTTACAATCTTAAGATTGTCTACAAAGTGAAGGATCTTTGTCTGTGCACCGCCTGAGCAGTGGATCATACCGTCTATCTGCTTCCTGTATTTGTCAAGAACCTCCTTAACGATTGGAGCATAGGTTCTGGTTGGAGACAATACAAGCTTGCCGTAAGTAAGGCCAGTCTTAGGCTCTACTGCATCAAGCTCTTTTGTTCCTGAATATACAAGATCCTGTGGAACAGCACCGTCATAGCTCTCCGGATATTTTGAAGCAAGGTATTTGCCAAATACATCATGGCGTGCAGAAGTAAGTCCATTGCTGCCCATACCGCCATTGTACTCTGTCTCGTAAGCTGCTTTTCCGCAAGACTCCAAAGCTACAATCACGTCACCGGCCTTGATGTTTGCATTGTCAATCACATCGCTGCGCTTCATTCTTGCACAAACTGTACTGTCTACGATTACTGTCCTTACAAGGTCTCCAACATCAGCTGTCTCTCCTCCTGTAAGGATAAGCTTCACGCCAAAGCTCTCCATTGTCTTTGCAAAGTTCTCTGAAGCTGCAATAAGTCTGCTGATTACAGAACCGGGAATAAGCTGCTTGTTTCTTCCAATGGTAGACGAAAGCATAATGTTGTCTACAGCACCCACACAAAGAAGGTCATCTGTATTCATAACAATTGCATCCTGCGCAATGCCGTCCCATACGGTCATATCTCCTGTCTCTTTCCAGTAGGTGTATGCCAAAGAAGATTTTGTACCAGCACCGTCTGCATGCATCACAATACAATAATCTGGGTCTCCCGACAGAAAATCAGGAACAATTTTACAGAATGCTTTAGGGAAAAGTCCCTTGTCTATATTCTTGATTGCCTCATGAACATCCTCTTTTGAAGATGAAACACCTCTAAGGGCGTATCTGTTGCTTTGTGGATCTTGGCTCATAATGTCTTTTTAATATATTTAAAGTAGCAAAGTTACACATAAATAGTTTAAAAGGCAATCAAATGGATATTCTTTACAGGTCTGGAAACAAAATAAATTCAATTACAGGGGAAGGCAACATGTCATTTCAAACCTAAACAGAAAATTAACACCTGAATATAATATATATGAGAAAACCGGATCAAAGTTACCTTTGACCCGGCCTCCTACGTAATTTAAATATTCTATTCCAATGGTGAAGGAGCAAGTGAATCACCTGAGGCAGTATATCGAGGAGAACTGTCTGGACAGTAGTAATATGTTTGGAACTCCGCTGTTCTTCAATAATAGGCATGAAAAATTGACTCGGGAAGGTGTAGCATACGTTCTCAAGACTTATGCAGATATGGTCCTAAAAGTTAATCTTACGCTTATCCCAGACAGGCTTAGTTGTCATAGCATCCGACACAGCAAGGCCATGCACTTGTTGCGCTCTGGAACCACCAACCTCTTATATATCGGAGATATACGAGGTTATGTATCAATACAAACAACAGATACCTATGCAAGAGCAGACTCAAAAGCCAAACGTGAAGCCTTAGAGAAAGCTTATATGGAGCTCAACCCAAAGATTAAGTCTGACCGTGTTTGGGAGCGTGATAAAAACCTCCGCGAGAGGCTGAAAGAACCCAACCATTGATCAATCAACATCTGAAGATAAAAAATTTTGGAGTACATCAGAAACGCGGTACGTACTCAAATTTACTCTGCAATTATAGCCTACTGTATGATGGTTATTGTTCAGAAAAAGATAAACATTGGATAGTATCGATTTTCAACATGGTGTCCATTGATTAGGACATTGACTTTCAGGTGAAATCCATCCATTAATTTCACGTTTTCTAATGTCTATATTTCTTACCTTCATCCATCCATTTTTATATTCTACTATTTTTAGCAAGGTAGGTTCGTTTATATATTGTCTTATTTTTGCTTTTCTACATGGGGAAGTATAAATTGGAACATTTTTTTTACTGTATGTTGCTACATTACCCTTTCTTATATAGAGATTATTGCCAAACAGTTGAATCTGAAAAAAGTCTTCTATTGAACTAATTATATTGATTTCAGTGCCAGCATTAGACTCCATTTCATATGGGTAAATTATAGCAATACAGTTTGTGTCATTTTCTGTAGGAGAATCATAGACCTTAATTGTATCAGTGTAGTTTTCGTGCAATGTGAATGCATTATACGGTACTGCTATTTCTCTTGGTGGAGATACTTTACTTATTGTGCATTGTTTTAAAACATCAGTGGGTATAAAGTAGGATAGATTTACAGAAGTATATCCGTCACATTCATGGCTTCTGATTACTTTATATGAGGTTTTGTAACGGATGTCATACGGATATATCTTAAGTATTATCTGTTTAAACTCATCAAGAGTACTGGTAAAGACGTATATGGATTCTGTCGTCTGCGCCAATTCTACAATAGTTGAATTGGGAATATAAATGGTATCCTCTTGAGCAATAGCAACTGTAGCTAAATTCAAGATGATTAGCAGATTGAAAAGGAATTTATTACTCATAAGTTGTTCTATTAATCCTCATTAAAATATTTCTAGACTTCTTTAGCTGGGATTCTACTTCTTTCCAGCGTCTTCCATCAATAATAATACAACCGACGGATGATCTTGTTGCTTTTCCATTTGAGTTTGTGCGGTGAAAATAGATCTCTGTCATAACGCTTCCCCCATTTGCCTTATTTTTTCCGCCTAATGGTGGTAGTTCTAGGTTTTTGTCTTGAGTTGCAATTCTATAGGTTAAAGATCCTTTGCCATATATGCTTGTTGCCATTTGTTCATGATACATAAGATAATCACCATTTTCAATTGCTGAGTATTTAGATGGATCAGAGGACATAGATAGGCCTGGATAAGATTTTATATCATTTGGACCATTGATACCATATATTGTTATAGTGGCTATTATTGCATCATCATCTGTAAGAGTACCATTGGATCCTATTCTTTCATTGTAATAACCGTTAACATCAACAACAGCTTCTCCTGCATATGAACCTTCAATTCCAGCCGCATCTAATTCTTCCTGAGATGAGGCTGTTGTCCATGCATACATTATTACGGCTGTAAATTGATGATTTTCTTCATCTAGAACTATTTGTTCATATGAATACCAATCTCTTCCATCCGGATCCACAAACATCACCGGATTATTCACACAATAGTTATAAGCGCTGAACGAGTAGTACTTTTCTGCTAACGGATCCTGTACCAGCCAGCGGGCAATCTTAGGGTCATACATCCTCGCACCATAATCCAACAAATCAAGGCTTCCGATTGTTTGCTCCTCTTTGCCGTTGAACTTGTAGCGGTTGTTAGCGGCTGG
>CALCHD010000050.1 GCA_937901105.1 uncultured Bacteroidales bacterium
ACTATTTGGGTGGCTTCTTTTTTTGCATCCTCTGCATTCAGGTAATCAACATAATGCAGTCCGCCTATAAAATAAATTGCCCCGTGGGACGACGTCCTAATGGGCGTTTTTTGTGAATCTGCCCCGTGGGACGACGTCCCAATGGGCAAAATGTTCAGTATTCCGCGGTGGCTGCAAGGTGAGATTACAGCATATTGCTCCGGTGCAAATTCTGCAAGGACAGCCATTTCGTGGGTGAAATTGTCGGGAAAATCATTTTTATACAGGTATTTGTTGCCAATGGGCATTGGCTGGGTGCCTGCTGATTCTCCTGTTGGGACAAGGGTTATATTGCCGGTTATAGATACTGGTTCTGATACCTGTACAAAGCGGTGGCCGTATTCAGCAAAGAGGGATTGTTCCATTCCTATGCTGCGCGCTTCCATTATTCCTGGAGAGGTGGTTGAGGCCCCCCTGTTGCGGCAGGAGAAGTAAAGGTTCCCCTGTATGCTTGAATGCAGGTATACTTTGGCTGTGGTGTTGGCTTCAAGAAAACTGCGGAGTCCCCCGGTGTGGTCGTTGTGGCCGTGGGATATTATTACGGCGTCTATCTCTTCTGCTGAAGGGAGAGTGGAATCAGCCTGTCTCAAAGTTTCAAGGTTCTCAAGAAATTTTCCGCTTGCTCCAGTATCTATAAGGATGTTTTTACCTTCTGGAGCCTGAAGCAGAAGGCTCAACCCGTGCTCGTGGTGCAGTGCAGGATTATCCGGGCAGGCCAGATTGTCTATGAGGACATGAAGTTTCATCCTATCTTAACCTGTTTGCGTAGAAATGCTTGCGGATTACTGTAAGCAGATATGCAAGTCCAATTATTGTGAAGCCAAAACCAACTGCATAAGCTGTTGAGTAGTTGCTGTACTGTGCTATTATACCTCCGCAGAATACACCTGCACCAACCCCCAAGTCAAAGAAGGTGAGGTAGGTTGCATTGGCTGCACCGCGTTCGTAGTCTTTGCCAAGGTTGATAATCATTGTCTGTGCAGTAGGGGAGATGAGTCCGTATCCGCCTCCCATGAATATTGCTGAACAGAAGAATGCTATAGGATTGTGGACAAATGCCACAATAAAGAATCCTATTATGAGAGAGCATATTCCCAGTGCAAATACTGTAATGAACCTGCCTGTACGGAGAATCATTGCAGAGCAGAGCCTTGCTGTTACCAGTCCTGCCGAGAATATTGTAAAGTAGTAGCCTGTGCCCTGTGTAATTCCAACTTCTTCTTTGGCATATATTGAGAGATATACTGTAATGATTCCGTATCCGAAGGTAAGCAGTACCATTACTGCGGCCTCCGGAAGTCCTGCTTTAAGAAGAAGATTGGATATCCTGAATTTCTTTGTGGAGCGCTCAACATTCTTTTTGGGCTTTATGGATGCTGTTGCCAGGAAGCCTATAAGCCCTACGCAGAATACAGTGGCGAATATCTGGTTGAATCCAACTCCATTCTCCTGCATAAAGAGTGAAATGACCGGACCTGTTGCCATTGCAAGGCTGGTTGAAGATGTGTAGATGCCAAGGCCCTCGCCGCGGCGTTCTTCCGGGATGATATCTACTGCCATAGTATTGATTCCTACAGTGGCGGAGCCGAATGCTATTCCGTGCACAAACCTGATAATAAAGAACAGCCCTATGGTTGCTGCCAGTGTATAGCTCAAGCACATTGAGATATAAAACAGATAGAAGCACATCATAAGCGGCTTGCGGCTGGTCTTGTCCAGCCAGAATCCGGCAATTGGCCTTGTTATAAGTGCCGCTATGGTGTACAGCGAGAGTATTGTTCCAATAAGGGCCTCGCTGGCACTCAATTCATTGGCCAGATATAGCGGCAATATGGGCAACAGCATGTAGAATGCGTTGTACATTAGGAAGTTGCCCATGTTTACCAATATGAAGTTTCTGTTAAAGAGCATTGTTCTGCTTCTCAATCTCCTTGAGCATCCTGTTGGTTTCGCTCCAGGTATAGATTACTGTAAATACAAATGCAGCTATTGTTGCGTAACCGATTGCATTAAATATAAATTCTCTCATAACACCTAGTATTTTATATTCGTACTGTTTGTCTACAGTGCAAAAGTACTATGGTGTTTTGTCAACTTGTGACACGAGAGAATTTTTATTATTTTTTTTAATATCCCAAATTATCTCCTCTCAACAGAGTCTGGAAGAAGTGGATATGCTGCTCCAATGCAAATCCCCAATAAGGCCATGAGTGCTTTCCAGGGGTAAGGAGTACAAAATGAGGAATTCCCATATAGCGGCATTTTTCAGAGAAAAGGTCTGTACATCTTACGTAGAAATCATCGTACCCGCAGCTGATGATGAATGGCTTGTTCTTTCCCTCAAGCTTGTGTATGCGGTTGATTGCGCTCTCCTGTGCAAGACGCTCAACTTTGTCGCCAATTACTTCAGGAAGCCTGTTCTCACCTTTGTTTTTCAATGGGGTAAGCTCAAGGTCAAGCACACCGCTCATGCTGCCTGCAGACTTGAACTTGTCGGGATTGTCTATGAAAAGGTTCATGGCTCCGTGGCCTCCCATGCTCAATCCGGTGATGAAGGTATTTTCTGGGGTAAGGTTGAACTTTTTCTCCATCATAGGGAAAAGCTCGCTCCAGAAGAAGGTTCTCCACTGCATCTTCTCCGGGTTGGTGTTGTTCAGGTACCATCCGTTGTAGAAACCGTCGGGACAAATGATTCTGAAATTGGTCCTGTCGCTGATTTCCTGGATGTTATGCTTATTGCTCCAATCCTTGTAGCATCCGCTCCAGCCGTGAAGCAGGAACAGTGTAGAAGTGTGCTCATTTACATTTTTAGGGGTAAAGATAAGAATTGAGTCATTGCATTTGAGGTTTTTGCTCTCTATTACAACAAGTTCCTGTGAGTTGGCATTGAATGCAAAAACAATCAGCGCCAGCAATACGGCAGTTAAGCGTTTCATAATATTAAAAGTCATTTTTTAGTTATAGTGTGCAAAATTACACTAAATTTGCGATATGGATATTATAAATGTAAATAAAAATAAGGCCATCTTAAAGAAGAGGTCTGTGTATGTAAGCCTTGCGCTGGCATTTCTGGTAATGGTTTTTTTCTTTCCTGCGGAGGGAAAGTTCAAATATGAATACCACAAGGGACGTCCCTGGGTTTATGAGACTCTCATTGCACCAATAGATTTCCCTATTCTCAAGACAGAGGCGGAACTCTATGCGGAGAGGGATGAGGCTGCCTCAAAGGTAATCCCGTACTATATATGTGACGAGAATGTTGCTCCGGCACAGCAGTCTGCCCTTGCCCATCTGCAGATAAGGTACTCTATTCCTGCAGAGTTTGAGAATGAGGTGTCTGCAGCCCTTGCCCATGTGTATGAAAAGGGTATTATTCCCGACAATTCAGAGAAGTCTGTTTCCCGCACAAGCTATGTTATGGTGCAGAGGGACAAGAGGGCAGAGGAGGAACTTGTGCAGTCATTGTTTACAGTGTCATCTGCAGTGCAGTATATAAAGAATGACCTGGCCATCAATTCTCCGGAGTTCAATTCAGACTCGCTGTTCAAGGCATATGGTATAGAGAACCTTGTACAGCCAAACCTTATCTTCAGCCAGCAGAATACAGACCTGCTGCATAAGGAGGCTGTGAACTATATATCCCCAACCAAGGGAATGGTGTATTCCGGACAGCTTCTGGTAACAGAAGGCGAGACCATTACTGCAGAGATTGAGCAGCTTCTGGATTCATATAAGGCAGAGTATGAGTTAAGCTATGGCTATACAGGCAATATATGGACGCTGCGTTTGGCGCACATGATATTTGCCATTATGGTGCTTATGCTTGTATACATAACCATCTACTTTGTAAACTTCAGTATTTTAAGGGAGAGCAACCGCTTCAACTTTATTCTGCTTGTGGTGCTGTTGTCTTTCCTTATCACTGTGTTTGCAAGGAGATTCCCTCCGCATTTCATGTATATGGTGCCATACGCTGTATTTGCCCTGTATATGGAGGCATTCTTCCGCAACAGGCTGGTTTTCCCTATATATATGATCATGCTGCTCCCGCTGCTTGTAATATCAGAGAATGGCGTGGAGCTGTATCTGCTAAATGTAGTCTCTGGCGGCATTGCGCTGGTGTCATTCTCATTCCTTTACAAGGGATGGCTGCAGTTCCTGAACTCATTGATAATATTTGTGGGAATGTTTGTCATTCATTCGGCATTCATCATGATGGGCGGCGCTTCATTGGCTTCAGGAGGATATATATCTGTTGCGATGATTTTTGGAAACGCGTTCTTTGTAGTGGCTGCATATCCGCTTGTATTCCTTCTTGAAAAGATATTCTCGCTTGTTTCAGTTGCTACGTTGAAGGACCTTTCAGACACAAACAACAGGCTGCTTCAGGAACTTGCCCGCAAGGCTCCAGGTACATTCCAGCACTCGTTGCAGGTCGCTAACCTGGCTGAAAGGGCCGTACTTGCAATCAGAGGCAATTCACGCCTTGTAAAGGTAGGTGCAATGTACCATGACATTGGAAAGATCAACAACCCGCAGTGCTTTATTGAGAACCAGGCTCCGGGAGTTGACTATCATAAAGGCCTTTCTCCACACGAGAGTGCAAAGGAGATCATAAAGCATGTGGCAGATGGTGTGGAGATTGCCAAGAAAAACAATGAATTAGCAATTCAGAAAGCTGAACTGCAGAAAGCCGCAGACATTAAGCGTGCTGAGGCAGTACTGCAACAATGGCGGGGATCCTGCAGATATTGATGCCTTCACATACCAGGGAACACTCCCTACAGCAAAGGAGCAGGTAGTTGTAATGATGGCTGATGCAGTTGAGGCAGCTTCCAGAACCCTCAAGGACTACTCTGCAGAGAGCATCTCAAAACTTGTAGACGGCATTACCAGCCAGCGCATTTCAGATTCACAGCTGGCTATGGCAGACATCTCTATCAAGGAGATAAATGTAGTGAAGGCTGTCTTCAAGAAGCATCTTCAGGAGATTTACCATGCACGTATCGCATATCCTCCAAAGAAGAAGGATGTTAAGCGCGAAGTGCTGGTAAGCAATGATACAGAGTAGGGGAGCCTTTTGTCGGGAAGAAATTACTCCTCAAGTTCATACGGCATAAAGTGGAAATCCTTCTCTGCCTTCTCTCTTGGGAAGCAGTAGAAGGTTGCTTCTGCTGTTGAACACAGATTCCCGTTTGCAGTAAGGGTTATATCCATAAAGACAAAGCTTCTTTTCTGCTCTTTCAGGCGGGCCCTGATTTCCACTTTTGAATCAATGGGAACCGGCGCCTTGTATTTTATGTTCAGATTTGTTGTCATTGCAGTAGTCTGGTACTTGCGTGAAATGAACCAGCCGCCGGTCTCATCAATCAGCGTTGCCTGTATTCCGCCGTGCAGTGTATCCAGCCATCCCTGAAAATTCAGGTTCGGTTCCCAGAAGCATACAACTTCATCACCGTCCTCAAAAAATTCCATCTTAAGTCCGCATGGGTTTTCCGGAGCACATGCAAAACAATTATATCCCAGATTTTCAGCGGTTCCAGCGTATGGATTCTTTATTTTCTTCATATTCTATAATTTCCCTTGTCTTAAAACAGAGTGCAAAAATATAATAATTTCTACTTAATTTATAATGAATTACAATATTTATGTATTGTAAAGTGTAAAAATATTCCCATATTTGCACTCCTAAATCTACACAAATATGAGAAAATTTATTTTTATGACAGTTGCCGCCATCTTTATGGCACTGCCTACAGTTGCGCAGGATATCAATTCTAATCCCGACAGTATTATTGGGGAGTATTCAACCGACAGGGGAGGCAAGAAGAGCAAGGTAAGGGTTACAAAAAATGCAAATGGCACCTATACTGCCCAAGTTTTCTGGGTGGAGAATGCATTAGGTGCAGACGGCAATAAGAGAAAGGATGTAAAGAATCCCGATAAATCACTACGTAATGTAGACATTGACAAAGTTGTGCTTGTAAACGGCCTTAAATACAACGCTTCTGACAAGTCATGGGGCGGTACAAAAATCTATGACCCATCAAAAGGAATAAAAGTTAACGTGGAGGCGCAGTTTGAAACACCCGACAAACTTCGTCTTGAAGGTACCGTTCTGGGTATTGGAGTTACCTTGTACTGGAACAGAATTAAAGAATAAACCTACTACCTACATAAAGAAAAAGGCTGCAGAATTTATTTTCTGTGGCCTTTTTCACATTTTTTCAATATCTTTGGAGTATCTGAAAAATCTAACGACAATATAACTATGAAATTCTTGAAAAATTTGTTCAAGGCTGGTGCCTTGATGGCAATTCTTGCCCTTACAGCCTGCAGCAGCAATCCTGCAGAGAAGTATTACAAATCCATTCCTGCAGAATTTGACGCAATGTGCCAGCGTGCAATTGACGAGTGGAAAGTTCCAGGTATGGCTGTAGCCGTTGTAAAGGATGGCGAAGTAGTGTTCCTAAAAGGATTCGGAAATGCAAATTTGGGAGACTCAACTACGGCTCCTGTTCCTGTAACTCCACAGACACAGTTTGTAATTGCTTCAACTTCAAAGGCATTCACTTCAGGCCTTTTGGCAAACGTAATGGATGAGTATCCGGAGATCAAATGGGATGCACCTGTGAAAAACTATCTTCCGGATTTCAAGCTTTATGACCCATGGGTCACCGAGAACTTCCAGGTGAGGGAGATTATGTCTCACCACAGCGGTTTCCACAGCTATGCCCTTGATGACCTTCCAACCTGGGGCTATAACCGCGATGACCTTTACCGCATCTATGCAACAGTTAGACCGTCTTTCAGTTTCCGTACAAAATACGCTTACAATAACAGCATGTACACCATTGCTGCAAAGATTATTGAGAAATATACCGGCAAGAGCTGGGATGATGCTTTGGCAGAGCGCATTTTTGCTCCGCTTGAGATGAAGAACAGTACAACAGGAAACAAGTCTTTTTATACTGCAGAGAACCTTGCACAAGGCTACAGAATGAGAAAAGCAGAGGACAAAGATGAGATTGCTGTTGTTCCACGTACAGACAAGGACCACGCATTTGCATGGCTTTCAGCTGTTGCCCCTGCCGGTTTTGTAATTTCAACAGCAGAGGATATGGCCAATTGGGTGAAAATGCATCTTGCACACGGTACCTTCAACGGTAAAGAGGTTATTTCGCGCAAAAACCATAATATGCTGTTCTATCCGCAGACCATTACAGGCAGCGATTCAACACGTCTTACCAACTATGCACAGGGCTGGACAGTTGAGTATGGCCAGCAGGGCCGCTATATCCGCCACACAGGTCTGGCTTACGGTTATACTGCATTGGTAGGCCTTGTTCCTGACCTAGACCTTGGATTTGTATTCCTTACCAATAACGGAAGCACTTCAGATCCGCAGTCCGGTCTTGGCCGCGACCTTATTGAACTTTACAGAGGTACAAATAGAACCACACATTTTGATGAGTACTTTGAAGATTATAAAGAGGACCTGTTTGCAAAAGATGAGGAAAAGCCTGCTGTAGAGGAGACTCCGGTTGCAGCATTGGCCAATAAGGCTTATACAGGAACATATTATCTTGATGTATTTGGTTCAGCAACTATATACGAGAAAGATGGCAACCTTTACTTCAAGCTTAAAGATGTAGATGCAAAACTTGAGCACAAGAACGGAAACGTATTCAAATTCTTCCAGCCTGGTTCTGGCACATATGATTTGACATTCAAGGTTAAAGGCAGCCGTGCACAGTCATTTACATTTGACATCAAGGACCCTATTGGAGACTTTGTTAGAAAATAACTCAAGACTATGTTGATGAAAAAGGTATTTCTATCATGTACTGCAATAATTGCAATGTCAGTTTTTGCAGTTAATAGGGCAAGCGCCCAGAATGTACAGCTTTTCTATGATACAGAGAGGGAGTGCAAGACTACAACTATTGAAATGTTCAAGCCGGATTCATTTGGCAGCACATTCTTCTTTGCAGATTTTGACTATTCTCCAAAGGTGAGCGGAGCGTATTGGGAGATTGCCAGAGAGTTGTGCTGGTGGCAGGATACAGATATGAAATGGCTTTCGGTTCATGTAGAGTACAACGGAGGTATGAATTCGGCTGCTGGATCGTTCAATAATGCATGGCTGGCAGGCCTTACATATTCCGGCCATTCTTCAGATTTCAGCAAAACCTGGTCTTTGTCTGCCATGTACAAGCACATTCCTGATACATATGGCCTGAATGGCAGCAAGCAGGAGGCAAATTTCCAGATTACAGGTGTTTGGGGTATTTCATTTGCAGAAGGATGGTGCTCATTCAGCGGATTTGCAGATTTCTGGAAAGAGGCAAGGCCTTGGCAGGATACAGAGTACATATTTATGGCAGAACCGCAGTTCTGGGTTAATCTGAATAAGGCTGAAGGTTGGGAAAAAATAAATTTGAGTGTAGGCGGTGAACTAGAGATTTCATCAAACTTTGTTGAGAAAGGGTTCAAGGTTATGCCGGCTATTGGTGCCAAATGGACATTTTAGTAAATAATATAATAAGATATAGATATGGCTTTATTAGGCAAATCAAAAAGTTATAATTGGGAGTTTGAGAATATAGGTGGAACTCCCAGAATCAAAATAAGGAACGGTGAAGACATTGCCAACCTTTGCAATCTTGACACCAAGCTGTGGACAGTGCTTTCATGTCCGGTTCAGGGTCTGGAAATTGATGATAAGAGCCTGGCTTTTATTGATTCAAACGGAGACGGAAAGATAAGGGTGACTGATATCCTTACTACTGCAAAATGGATTACTGATGCCCTAGTAAACAAAGACCTTATACTTAAGGGCGAGGATCATATTGACATCAAGGAGTTCAATACCTCAACAGAGGTGGGATACAAGCTTTTCAGCTCTTCAAAGCAAATTCTTGAGAATCTTGGAAAGCAGGAGCAGACTGTTTCTTTGGCAGAGACATCTGATGTTTCAAAAATCTTTGCACAGACTCGTTTTAACGGAGACGGTGTAATCACAGAGAATACCGCTGAAGATCCAATGGAGAAGTGTGCAATTGCAGCGGCTGTTGCTGTAACTGGCGGAACTGCAGACCGTAGCGGAGCTCCAGGTGTGAATGCTGCGCAGATAGAAGCGTTTTATGCATCTTTGCAGGCATATGATGCTTGGCAGAAAGCTGCAGTTGAAGCGCCGTTTGGGGCTGATACAGATGGTGTAATAGCAGCATACAATGCTCTTGATGCAAAGGTGAAGGACTTCTTTATGAGAAGCAAGCTTGCTGCTTTCTCTCCGGCCAGCACTGAAAAGCTTGATGTTCAGACTTCACAGATTGAGGCAATCAGTGCAGGCAATCTTGCAGATAAAGGTGAGGAGATTGCGCAGTATCCTATTGCAAGGGTTACCGGAAAGGCAGAGATTGACCTTTCAGAGCCTGTCAATCCGGCATGGGCAGCTCAGTTCAATGCTGTAGTAAAGGCTGCTTTGCCAGAGAGCAAAACCATTACAGAGCAAGATTGGGCGTCTGTTGCTTCAAAGATAAATGCCTATGTTTCATGGAAAGGGGCAAAGGCAGGTGCAGAGGTTGAGGCATTGGGATACGATGCCGTGAAGCAGTTCCTGTCAGAGAATAAGAAAGATGCCCTTTTGGCCCTTGTTGCCAGTGATGCAGAATTGGCAGAGGAGGCAAACAACATAGATATGGTTGTGAAGTTCCTTCATATATACAGGGATTTCTACAGGCTGTTGAGAAACTTCATCACTTTTGAGGATTTCTATTGTAAGGACAAGAAGATAAATGCAATCTTCCAGAACGGAAGGCTTATCGTAGACCAGAGGGAGTGCAGATTCTGTATGAATGTTGCAGATATGGGCAAACACAATGCTACAGCTGCTTCAAGCGGAATGTACCTTCTATACTGTGACTGTACTACCAAACAGAGTGCTGCCAAGCTTCAGATAGTTGCAGCTGTAACAGTTGGAGAGGTTGGCAACCTTTCTGTTGGAAAGAATGCAATCTACTACGATACAAAAGGAGTTGAGTGGGATGCAGTAATCACCAAGATTGTGGATAACCCTATCAGCGTGAAACAGGCATTCTGGAGCCCTTACCGCAGAATGGCTGCAGTTGTTGAAAATCTTATAAACAAGAGTGCGGCTGAAAAGGATGCCAAGTTGATGGCAGATGCAACTGCAAAGATTAATGCGGCACCTGCATCATTGCCGGCAGCACCTGCTGGAGGTGACGGCAAGCAGGCTGCAGCAGCACCACCATTCGACATAGCAAAATTTGCCGGTATTTTTGCTGCCATAGGTATGGCTGTAGGTATGATAGGTACAGCACTTGCGAGCCTGGCTGAAGGTATCTTTGCCCTTAAATGGTGGCAGCTTGTACTTTCGCTGATTGCAATACTTCTAATCATTTCCGGCCCTGCCATGGTAATGGCGTGGATGAAGTTGAGGCGCAGAAATATCGCACCTCTATTGAATGCAAACGGCTGGGCGATAAATGCATCTTCAAAGATCAGCATTCCATTTGGCGAAACGCTTACTGACAGTGCAAAATATCCTCTTATTAAATTGAAGGATCCATATAAGAAGAAAGGAATGAGTGCTGGAGGCAAGATACTATGGGTTTTATTTGCCCTTCTTCTAATTGCAGCTGCTGCATGTGTTGTCCTTTATTTTAAAGATTCTGTAATATTCATGAAGATATTCAGCTTTTAAGGGGTAAATAGCGTAAATTTTTTTAGGAAAAAGAAATTTCTTCTGTTGAAGGAGTTTCTTTTTCTTTTTTTGGCATAGCTTACCGGTTCTGCTCTATACTTTTGCAGCAACGGGAAGGTGAGGAACAGTTCATTTATTTTGCTTGTATTTTCTAATTTTTTCTTTCACTTCCTTTCCTTCCTGTTTTTTTGTGTTATGAGGAGTTGTATGCTTTTTTTATTTGCTGCCGTAATTTTGGCAGGATGCTGCAGGGTGGGTGATCCTGTACAGGATGTGCGTAGTGTAAAGATTGAGTTTGCATTGCAGGGCCTTGAGTGTACAAAGGCAATTGATGATGACCTGATTGATAATGTGAACATTTATCTTGTTGACAGCAGGGGATATGTGCATTCTCATCATTATCTGGAGAACCCAGGAAATATAGAGATAGGATTTTATGCCGGACAGACATATACTATGTATGTGCTGGCAAATGTGGGGAAAGCTGCAAATGTAAAAAATGTGGAGGATATATTGTCTCTGGAGCATGGGGGCTGGTCTTCAGTTGCAGGATGTGTGCCTATGTCGGGATTATATGGGCCGGAACTGCTTGAAGATGGTGAGACTGTTACTGTCCTCCTTGCCAGAATGGTGGCAAAGGTTGTAGTAAAGGGAGACTTTTCACAGCTTGACAATGATGTGGACATAGATGTGAAGAGCGTGCGGTTGAGGAATGTGCCCAGAAAGAGTTTTGTGTTCAATGAAAATAAAGTTGACTTTTCAAGTGATGCGGAGGACGGCCTTCCTGTTTATGTCTCATCTTTATGGGCGTTCATTAATGGTGTAGAGCTGTATCAGATGGAAAATCTTCAGGGGAGGCTGCTTCCGCTCAATACAATACCATCGGGCAAGGTGTTCCCGCAGGGAAGCATTTATGAATCTGTCTGCAGTTATGTTGAGATTCAGGCTGCATACAGTTCAAGCGAGAAGGAAGGTGATGTGGTTTACCGTTTCTATTTGGGTGGGGATGCCGTGTCTGATTTTGATGTATACAGGAATTCCCAATATAATGTCACTGTATATTTTAAAGGGAAAGGTGGAGTTGATGAGAATGGATGGAGAGTAGATGTGTCAGACCTTGAGAGCGTTGTCCCTCCTGATGTTGAATTTGAGGAGAACTCGCGGATAATGTATGACCTTGAAGAATCCACTCTCCGGTTCCATAAAATGGAAGGAAAAGGGGAACTGGAAGTTACAAGTTCAGATCCCTCTGTGGTGCAAGTGCTCGGTTATGGCAGGAATGGTGTTGAAGTGAGGGCCCTCAAGCCTGGAACGGCATCAGTTACTGCAAGGCTGGGTACAGGCCAGGCAACGTGCAGCATAGCGGTTGAGAAGTTGAGGATAGAGCCCAAATACCCCTCTGTAACATTATATAATCATTTCTATGAGGATATAGAGTATGCTATATTTCCGGCACATGCTTCAGGTATGGCAGTATCGGTCTCTTCCAGTACTGCAAATGTGGTTACAGGATACCGGAATATACCCAACAGGGTGATACCCCAATATGCAGCAGATGGTCTCTTCCCCATAGATGAGAAGATAACCCTTTCATTGGATGCAAGAAGTGATGTGAAGGCAGATGTCTCCATTAAGGTGAAGCCTATGCTTGAGATGCTGCCCAAGCTTATTGTGAATGCAAATATGGGCAGCAGTACAATGGTAAAGGGGCTGGGACTCCAATGTGCACCAAGGGCACAGGTGGATTTCAGTTGGGCTCCCAATGACGGCGTCTCAATTTATGGTGATCCGGGCAGCAACATTACAATAGACAGCAAGAACGGCAATATATCATTCCCTGTTCCCAATGCGGCCAACGGTGTATACAGGCTCAGGGCAAAAGTGATTGGAGATGACGGGTACGGAAATGTTGAACAGCTGCATGTGGATGCGGTAAAGTATTGTGACATTTCAGTGTATGAGACAATCTATCTTGTTGGAGTCTCCAAGACAATGGGCAAGGAGAGAATTTCTGCGAGTCCGTTAAGGTGGAAATACAGCAATGAGGTTGTAGCAAAATGGCTCTCACACCCAAAGTCTCTACTGTTCCCGAATGGAGAGCTGTTTTTTGATTACGGTTTTGTATACAAGGGCAATACCTATACAGATTCCCATACTGAATTCCAGGAGGAGTACACTTTCACTTTTAAAAAGGGTGAACCTGTAAGATATGCTCTGGAAGATGATGACAGGATATTCAACGGCGAGGTGCCGGAATATTATATAGACTACTTTTATCTGCAGCCTGCAGTATCTCCATATATTAACGGCAATATGCAGGAGGGTACAAAGTTTGTCTACATATATTCGCTGCAGTTTGTGAAGGGCTTCTCTGAAGACCCTTCTCCAGACTGGGAGAGGATATTTGATTTCATATACAGATGACCCTGCTCTTTTTCAGTTCATCTTTCCCCCCTCCAGACCTCTTGATATAAGTATTTTTCTTAACTTTGCGGGATACTATTAAAGAAAAGACATGAGCATTATCAAGACAGAACTGGAGGGGGTTTTTATTATTGAGCCAAAAGTGTTTGGAGACGAGAGGGGATACTTTTTTGAAAGCTACAACAAGGAGAGGTTCTTTCAGGAGACAGGATATGATGTGGAGTTTGTTCAGGACAATGAGAGCAAATCTTCATATGGCGTTTTGAGAGGACTTCATTTCCAGAAAGGGGAGTATGCGCAGAGCAAGCTTGTGAGGGTAGTACAGGGAAGAGTAATGGATGTGGCTGTGGATATAAGGAAGGGCTCACCAACTTTCGGGAAGCATGTATGCATAGAGCTTACAGGAGAAAATCATAGGCAGGCATTTATCCCTAGAGGATTTGCTCACGGATTTGTGGTGTTGAGCGAGACTGCTGTATTCCAGTACAAGTGTGACAATCTTTATGCTCCTGCTAGTGAAGGGGCTGTGGCTTGGAATGACCCGGAGATTGGAATTGATTGGGGAATTCCAGAAGAGGACATCCTGTTGTCTGACAAGGACAAGAAGCATCCGATGCTTAAGGATGCTCCGGAACTGTTTGACTATAACGTAAATCTGTATTAGTCCATGAATATTCTTGTTACAGGTGCAAATGGCCAGCTTGGCAATGAAATGAGGCTGACAGCCGCAGGGAGCCTTCATA
>CALCHD010000051.1 GCA_937901105.1 uncultured Bacteroidales bacterium
ACCTTCAGAGCGGCAAGGAGATTGCCATTACAGAACGCTGGTACGACTCTTCTTCTCCAGAGTTCAGTAAAGACGGCAAATACATCATCTTTACATCTGCACGCGACTTCAACCCTGTATACGGCCAGCTTGAGTGGAACCACACCTACAACAACATGAACGGCCTGTATATGGTTATGCTCGCAAAGGACACCCCTTCTCCTCTTCTTCCAGATGACGGCAAGAAAGCTCCTGCAAAAGCCGCTAAAGGCGATGCAAAACCTGCTGCAGCTACAGTAATTGACGCAGAAGGCATCTTTGGCAGAATTGTGAGAATCCCTGTTGGAACCGGCAGATTCGGAGGCTTTATCTGCGACGGCAAGAAACTGTGGTATTCGCAAGGAAGAGAGACCAAGGTATTTGACTTTGCAACTGGCAAGGATGAGAAAGTTGCAGAGGGCGCCTCTCTTGTAAGCTATACCCCTGGTGCCAAGAAAGCATTGTTTGCAAGAGGAAGAGACCTTTACGTATGTGATTTCCCTGCCCCTAAAGTTATGCTTAAGGACAAAGTTGCCTTCAAGAACCTTGTTGCCCCTATAGAGTGGCAGGCAGAGTGGGCACAGCTTTATGACGAGGTTTGGAGAGCCTTCAGAGACGGTTTCTACCTTGAGAACATGCACGGCATAGACTGGAAGGCCATTAAAGAGAAATACGCTGTTCTCCTGCCTTACGCAAAGACAAGACTTGATGTAAACTACATCATAGGTGAGATGATTGGCGAGGTTGCCTGCGGACACGCATACGTTAACCCTGGCGAGATGCCTGCACCTGAAAGGATCCCTATGGGATTGCTTGGAGCGGAGATAAAAGGCCATAAGAGCGGCTACTACAAGATTGGCAAGATTCTTCCAGGCGCACCATACAGCGCAAAATTGAGGTCTCCTCTAACAGAGCCTGGAATGGAGGTAAAAGAGGGCGACTACATCATTGCAGTTGACGGCATCCCTACAACATCAGTAGACAACATCTACAAGCTTCTTATAGGCAAGGCAGACATCCTTACAGAGCTTACAATAAACAGCAAGCCTTCAGAGGAGGGTGCACGTACTGTTATTGTAAAACCTATCGCTGACGAGTATCCTTTGGAGCACTACAACTGGGTACAGAACAACATCAGGAAAGTTGAGCAGGCAACCGGCGGAAGAGTGGGATACATCTACATTCCGGATATGGGTCCCGACGGCCTTAACGAATTTGCCCGCTACTTCTACCCACAGCTTGACAAAGAGGCCCTAATCATTGATGACCGTGCAAACGGTGGCGGAAACGTCTCTCCAATGATCATTGAGCGTCTTTTGAGACAGGCATACAGAATGACAATGTACCGCAACACAGAGCGCACCGGAACCATTCCTGATGCAACCCACCACGGCCCTAAAGTTCTCCTTATCAACAAATACTCTGCATCAGACGGAGACCTGTTCCCTTGGAGCTTCAAGGCCAACAGCCTTGGTACAGTAATTGGAACCCGCACCTGGGGAGGAATTGTAGGTATCAGCGGATCGCTTCCATACATGGACGGCACCGACGTACGCGTACCGTTCTTCACCAACTACGACGCCAAAACCGGCCAGTGGATTGTTGAGAACCACGGTGTAGACCCAGACATCCTTATTGACAACGACCCTATCAAGGAGCAGCAGGGCATTGACGAGCAGCTCAATAAAGCCATTGAGGTAGCTATGGAGCAGATCAAGGAGCGCAAACCGCTTCCTAAAACTCCAGCCCCTAGAACCTTGAAGGATCTTGGACTATAGGAAGTTCCTTTCTTTTGCTCAAAAGTGCCCACTGGGACGTCGTCCCAATGGGCACTTTTTTACTTCACCTCCTTGGAGTACTGCTCGGCAGTCTTTAAGAACTGCACCCTCTCAAATGCCTGCGGATTGCTGATATTTGCGTAGTTGAGCATTCCCCGGAAGTCTGATATCTTCTTGAAACCTTTTGATTTCATGAACTCCTTCAGCTCGCGGTTGAAATCCTGCACCACAAACGGCCCCTGCTTGTACAGCACACTGCAAAGCTGCACAGTATCAGCTCCAGCCAAAATGAGCTTTATTCCCGACGAAGGGTCATATACTCCAGTAGAAGCACTCAAGCTGAAATTGCGCACCGCCGGTGAAAGAAGGGCAATCCACCGCAGCTCCTTAAGATACTCTGCCTTGCAGGAGAATGGGGTTGCCGGCACTATCTTCAGATTTTTCAGAGATATGTCGGGAGTATAGAAACGGTTGAACAGCACCGCCCCCTTTGCTCCGTGCCCCTGCAGGCCGCTGATAAAGTTGCCCAGATTGGTAAAGCTGTCGGCAATCTTAACTGCCACAGGGATATTTATCCCTTCAGACACACTTTTTACAATTTTATAATACTCTGCCTCAATATCCGTGCTGGACTTGCATCCGTTCAGAGGTATATTATAAATATTCACCTCCAGAGCATCCGCTCCCGCCTTCTCAATCTCCTTTGCAAACTCTGTCCAATTATTCAATGAATAGCAGTTTATGCTGGCAATAATTGGAATACCTGCCTCTCGTTTGGCATCCTTAATAAGCTGCACATACTCCCCAAGAGAATGCTCCTTCACATAATGCTGAAGAAAATCCTGATTCTCGGTATAATCAGCACTTACATCCTCAAGATAATTTATTTCATTGCTTATCTGCTCTTCAAACAGCGATTTGAGCACCACAGCCCCTACCCCGCTTCGTGCCAATGCCACAATTTTCTCCAGGTCATACGTATATCCGCTGCTTGCAGCAATAAAAGGAGACTTAAGCTCCAGTCCCAAATACTTTACAGAAATATCTACCATAATTATTGCATTTTAAAGTTCATATCACCGTTTTATAACCCTGAATCCCGCACTTTGGTTTATAATCATGTCGTGATTTTGTACCAGATTAGAATTATTATTACAAAGTAAATAATAAATTAAACTAGAAACACTCCCTATTTTGGGGTAATTGGAAGCCTTAAACAGGGGGAAAATTGGTGAAAAACCTCAACTTTCGTGAAATTTTGTTGAAAAAATTTGGATAATTAAAAAATATCCGTACCTTTGCATCCGCTTTCACACCGAAAGCAATTGAAATGATGAATCGGGATGTGGCGCAGTTGGTTAGCGCACCTGCTTTGGGAGCAGGGGGTCCTGCGTTCGAGTCGCAGTATCCCGACG
>CALCHD010000052.1 GCA_937901105.1 uncultured Bacteroidales bacterium
ATCCTTCCTTATCTGGGAGTGGAGCGCATGGAACAAACCCAGGAGGTCCTTTTAGAGGACCTTCAAGGAATGGAAGTAGAAGAAGCGGAAAAGTTTTTGCTGGAAAAGGGATTGACTTGCCGTGTTCTGGGAATGGACACGGTAGTTACTGCACAAATTCCTGCTCCGGGACAGACCGTGGCAGAGGGCAGTCAGGTACTGCTATACTGCGGAGAACCGGTGGCAGAGGGAACAGTGACGGTTCCCGACTTTATCGGCATGAACAGAAAAGAAGCGGCCGATCAGGCGGCACAGCTGGGGCTGTATCTCCGGCTGTATGGAAATCCCTCGATGGAAGCCAATATAAAAGTCTCGGAGCAGTACCCGGCACCGGGGACTGAGCTTTCTCCGGGAAGCACGGTGGAACTTAAATTTATCGATACCAGGGCGCGGGAGTAAACTGCGACCAAAGGAGTAATGAATATGAAATTAAGTCAATTGCTGCAGCATGTGTCTATTATACAATCTACGGTTTCCGGTGATCCTGAAATCGAACATATCGCGTATGATTCCAGAAAAGTGACCCCCGGGGGAATGTTTGTGGCTGTATCCGGCTTTGCTTCGGACGGCAATCGTTTTATCCCCATGGCCATGGAAAAGGGAGCGGCTCTGGTGGTCACGGCCCAAAAGCCTCAGGAGGATATTCCTTATGTGCTGGTGGAGTCCGACCGACTGGCTCTGGCACAGATTTCCTGCAATTTCTTTGATCATCCCGGTAAGTCCATGACCCTGATCGGTGTCACCGGAACCAACGGCAAGACAACCACCAAGGAGCTGATAGCGGCATGTTTGAGGAAGAAGTACAATGTGGTGGCAACGGAGGGTAACCTCAATAACCATATTGGCGTTCCCCTTACATTGTTCAGAATAAACAAGGATACCCAGGCTGCCGTAATTGAGATGGGTGCGAGCAACCCTGGAGAGATTGCAACACTGGTTAAGCTTGCATGTCCAAGCTTTGGCCTTATTACAAATGTGGGCAAGGCGCATTTGCAGGGGTTCGGCTCTTTTGAGGGGGTAATGGCTACAAAGGGTGAGCTTTATGACAATCTCAACGAGTACCGCAAGATTGCTTTTGTGAATGTTGACAACCCATATCTTGTACAGATGGCTGCTGCAAGAGAGAGACTGCAGCTGGTACCTTACGGTACGTCAAATGACGGGGCCAGGATTGTGATTGAGGACGGTTCCCCATTCCTTACAATGATGGTGTCAAACCCTTGCTATACAGCTGTAGAGGAGAACGGTGAACCCGAGTGGTTTACTGTAAGGACAAACCTTATAGGCTCGTATAATTCAGATAATGTTCTGGCAGCTCTGTGTGTTGCCACCTATATGAATGTTCCAGCAACTGATGCCGTTGCTGCAATTGAGGGGTATGTCCCTTCAAACAACCGCTCACAGCTTACAAAAACAGAGCGCAATTCACTGGTAGTGGATGCATACAATGCAAATCCTACCAGCATGAGGGCAGCAATTGAGAATTTTGCACAGCTCAGCATGCCATCAAAGGTGCTTGTTCTTGGAGATATGCTTGAACTTGGAAAGGATTCGCTGATGGAGCATATAGGAGTTGTAAAGCTTGCTGCTGATAAAGGGTTTGAACATATTTACCTTGTGGGAGGGGAATTTGCCCAGGCTGTAGCGGCTGCGCAGGGAAATCTTCATGGAATGCAGGTGCATCTGTTTGAAGACTCCATCAAATTGAGGGACCATTTCATTGAAAAACCCCTTTCCGGCTGTTCGGTCCTTATAAAGGGATCCAGGGGAAAGAGGCTTGAAAGGATTATAGAGGCATTGTAGAAATCTGAAATTATCGGGGAGTAGAAAAATCTTCCCGATATTTTTTTGGAGATATTCCAGTGTGCTTCTTGAAGAATTTTCCAAAAGAGGACTGGTCTGCAAAGTGGAGTGTGCCGGTGATCTCCTTTATGGTGAGTCCGGGTGTCCTCAACAGTATTTTGGCATGTGCCACTACCTTTCTGGCAATCCAGTGGTTTGCGGTAAATCCGGTAACCTCCTTAAGTATTATTGAGAGGTACTGGGTGCTTATGCACATCTTGTCTGAATAGAAAGAGGGGTTGTGCTCCTGCATTGCATGCTGGTCTACAAGAATCAGGAAGTCCCTGATGATACTCTCTTTCCTTGAAAGGTGCTGCAGCTTTTTCCTTACACCGTCCCTGTTCTTGAACATGTGGCTAATCTCCAGGATGAAGTTGTAGAAGGTGTTGTGGAGCATGTCCTTCTTAAAGTGGTGCTCTATTTTCATGTAGTGGATGATACGGTCTGCACTCAGCTTGAGGGCTGTCATTTCTTCATCTGTGATTTCCATGTGCGGAGACTCCCTGGCATCAACAAAGTGGGATACAGGTATGGGCTTTTTGTCCAAAAGCGTATCAAGTATGAATGATTCTGCCGCCATTATAATATAGGCGTTGAAGTTGCTGCTGTGGTTGAGAAGCTTCACATCTGCAGAAGGACGGAGCTCTACCCAGCTGTTCTCGGAGAACTTGTAGTTCTGGTAATCAATAGAAAATTCTGCCTCTCCTGCAATGATGAACATGAAGCCCATCATCCTCTCAACCTCCTCTGGAGCGTTCTTTATGGCAGAATGGTCTATGTTGCCCTTTGAGAACGGTGAAACTGCAACGGCAATGAGCTTGTCGTTGAAACTGTACCCTTCAATCATCTTTATGAACCTCTGCAGGTTTACAGAGGAGCTTACTCTTGCTCTTTTCATCTTATAAATATTTGTTCAGAGTCTTGGTTGCAAAATGTATGCAAATTTAGTTTTTAGTTTTGTTCTTTTGAAAAAGAGTTGCTTTTTGGACCAAAATTGTGGGTTTAAGGAGTTGTCGGGAGTAAACAATATAATATATATGGTGTTTTAGACCAAAAGACTTATTTTTGCACCAATTTATTTGAAATTTATTGCAAGATATTTGCATGTTGAAATAACTCTGATTAAAAGTAAAATTAACTATAGGTAAAAATGAGAAGAACTAACATCGCAAAGTTCGTGGTTGCAGCGGTTGCAGCCCTGTTTGTATCTTCCGGCATGTTTGCGCAGGAGACCTTGCAGCTGACATTGGAAGATGCCCTAAAAGTTGCCTTAAGTGAGAATAATTCCGTTAAGGTGGCTGATATGGAAATCCAGAAGGCAGAGTATGCCAAGAAGGGCACATATGCCTCTTTGTTCCCAAAAGTGGATTTCAGCGGAACTTACCAGCGTGCCATTAAGAAGCAGGTTATGGTTATGGCAGGCCAGGAGTTTACAATTGGTGTAGACAATACATGGTCTGCTGGTTTCTCGGCAGCGCTTCCATTGGTGAATGCCGAGCTGTGGAAAGCACTTGAGATTACCGGTATGGATGTTGAGCTGGCAGTTGAGAAGGCGCAGGGGTCCAGACAGGATCTTATAGACCAGGTTCAGCAGGCTTTCTATGGCGTTTTGCTGGCAAAGGACCTTTATGGTGTGTACAAGGAGAACTACAGCAATGCTGCGGACAATTATAAAAATGTGAAAGGTAAGTTTGATACAGGCCTGGCTTCAAAGTTTGAGCTGTTGAGTTCGGAGGTGGCAATGCAGAATGCAGAGCCTAACATGCACGATGCACAGAACAATATAGTTCTTGCTACCTGGAAGCTTAAAGCATTGCTTGGCATAGACCTGAACCAGGATATAGAGTGTCTTGGAACACTTGCAGATTTTGAGAAGACTGTAAGCAGTGTTGCTTCATATGAGAATACCTCTGTGGAGAACAATTCTGCCATCAAGCAGCTGGATATCCAGAGCAAGATGCTTGACAAGACTAATCAGATGCAGCTTGCCAAATATTATCCTACACTTTCTGCACAGCTTACCTACAACTGGATAGCAATGGCAGAGAACTTCAAGTTCAGCGAGTATAAATGGAACCCTTATTCAACAGGTGTGCTTGCACTCCAGATTCCAATCTTTGCCGGTGGCCAGAAACGCAATGAGTTGAGAAAAACCAGAGTGCAGCAGGAGCAGCTTGAGCTTCAGAGAGAGGATGCAATAAGAAATCTTGAGATTGGTGTGATGCAGGTGATGAGCTCGCTTGAGACAAGCCTTAAACAGTATACAGCAGCACAGAAGACAATTGAGGCAGCACAGAGCGGCTATGAGATTGCAAAGAGCAGGTTTGATGTGGGTAGCGGTACACTTCTTGAACTGCAGGATGCACAGCTTGGCCTGTTGCAGGCAAAATTGAACTTGAACCAGTCGGTTTATACATATATGACCCTCAAGTCTTCATTGGACAAGCTTTTGGGCGTTAATCAGGTAATGAATAAATAATAAAGATCATAATATGAAAAGTTTACTTAGAACACTATCAGTGCTAATGTTGTCGGGAGTAATATTCTCCTGCAAATCAGGTGAGCAGGCTGCTGCTGTTGCAGTGGAGGCAGAGGTGATTCCTCAGGTTAGAGTACAGCAGGTATTTGAAAGGGAGGTTGAGCAGATTGAGACCTTTACAGCTACAGTTGAGGCAGAGACAAAGAACAAGATTGCCCCTTCAATGCCTTTGAGAATAAAGAGCATCCTTGTTGAGGTTGGAGATAATGTTAAGAAAGGGCAGATTCTTGCAACTTTGGATGCAACAAACCTTGAGCAGGCAAAACTTAAAATGAAAAATGATTCAATTGAGTTTGCCAGAATTGACAAGCTTTTCCAGGTAGGCGGAATTTCAAAGAGCAACTGGGATGCAATGAAGATGGCTTCAAGCGTTTCAAGAAGCAATTATGAGAACCTTTTGGAGAATACCGTGCTCAGAAGCCCTATCAACGGCATTGTTACAGAGAGAAACTACGACGCAGGTGATATGTACGGTGGTCTTCCAGTTTATGTTGTTGAGCAGATTTCTCCAGTAAAGCTTAAAGTGAATGTTTCAGAGAAGCTGTTCACCCAGATTAAGAAAGGTATGGAGGTAGACGTTAAGCTTGATGTTTACGGCCAGGAGAACTTCAAAGGAAAAGTTTCTTTGGTTTATCCTACAATCAATGCTGCAACCAGAACATTCCCTGTAGAGGTTACAATTGCAAATGCAAACCAGAGAGTACGTCCTGGAATGTTTGCAAGGGTTACTTTCTCATATGGTACTGCAAACCATGTGGTAGTTCCGGATAAGGCTGTAGTTAAACAGTCAGGTTCAGGTGACAAATATGTATATGTGTTCAACAACGGTACAATCGAGTTCAAGAAAGTTGACCTTGGAAGAAGACTGGGTACAGAGTATGAGCTTGTTGGCGGTGTTGCTTCTGGTGACAATGTAGTTACAGAGGGCCACTCAAGAGTAGTGAACGGCGGTAAGGCTGAGCTTGCAAAATAAGCTGGGAACAGAGTTTAAATTTAGAAATATCAAGAAATGAGTTTATATCAAAGTGCGGTAAAGAAACCCATAACCACAGCCCTTATCTTTGTGGCAGTGGCTATCTTTGGTCTCTTCTCCCTGATGAATATTCCTATTGACCTTATTCCGGAGATTGAGACAAACACCATTATGGTGATGACATCTTACCAGGGTGCCAATGCTTCTGATATTGAGAACAACGTTACCAAGCCTTTGGAGAACGTGCTCAATAGTGTGAGTGACCTTAAGCATATCACTTCAACCTCAAAGGAGAATGTTTCTGTTGTGGTGCTTGAGTTTGAGTTCGGTATAGATATAGATGTGGCAACCAATGATGTCCGCGACAAGCTGGATATGGTAACATCCATGCTTCCCGACGGTGTTGACAACCCTATCATCTTCAAGTTTGGAGCAGATGCAATTCCAATCCTTTTGCTTTCTGTAACAGCAGAGGAGAGTACTCCGGGATTGTACAAGATCCTTGATGATGCGGTGGCAAACCCGTTGGCACGTATTGGCGGCGTAGGTACAGTTTCGGTTGCCGGTGCTCCGCAGCGTGAGATTACCATCTATTGTGATCCTCACAAGCTTGAGGCATATAATATTGCAATTGAGACAATTGCAGGTGTTATTGGAGCAGAGAACAGAAATACCCCTGCAGGCCAGATTGATGTAGGTTCAAATACTTACTCTCTACGTGTGCAGAAGGAGTTTTCAAGTGCACAGGAGATGGAGATGCTTGTTGTAGGTGTGCAGAATGGCAGCCCTGTGTACCTTAAGGATGTGGCAACAGTTAAGGATGGACTTGAGGAGAGATCTAGGGAGACCTTCAACAACGGCAAGAAGGGTGGTATGATTATAGTTCAGAAGCAGTCGGGAGCAAACTCTGTAAACATTTCCAACAAGGTAATGGCTATGCTTCCAACTTTGCAGGAGAACCTTCCTTCAGATGTGAAGATTGATGTGATTGTAAACACTTCAGACAACATTGTAAGTACCATCAACTCATTGGTTGAGACCATTGCAATCACATTCTTGCTGGTAATGGTTGTTGTAT
>CALCHD010000053.1 GCA_937901105.1 uncultured Bacteroidales bacterium
ATCTCTGTTGCAGCAGCTCCTGGTTCACATCCCTATGCCCTTGCACCACAGCAACATATTCCGGGTTGAATGTCTCTGCAATCATTTTTCCTATGGTTTCGCTTACTGCCGGTACATATGGTGACGGTTTCAGTACCGCAGTGCATCCTGCTGAAATTGCTCCAATGAGAGGATTCAGCAGCAGCTGTACCGGGTAGTTCCATGGGGAAATTATCAAGGCAGTGCCAAGCGGCTCCTTAACTATATAGCTGCGTGACGGGAATACCGCCATTGAACCTTTTGCCTTCTCTTTTGAGGCCCACTTGCCTATGTTCTTCAGATGCACCTTTATCTCTCCCTTGAGAATACCAAGTTCTGTGAGATATGCTTCCTCCCTGCACTTGTGCAGATCTTGCCACAGTGCATCCGTCAGGCGCCCTTCCCACGCCTGCAATGCCTGCTGCAGCCTTTTCAGCATTCTTCTCCTGAACTCAATATCCAAAGTTGCCCCTGTGCGGAAGTAGCTTTTCTGCCTGGCAACAATCTCTCTGATCTCCTCTGGTGCGGTGTTCTGCATAACTTGTTTTCTTTATATAACACTTTTCTGCAAAGATAGTTAAATGCCCATTGGGACAACGTCCCAATGGGTGTTTTTTGTGGAGAGGGTGTTTTTTGCGGAAATTTTGTTTATATTTGTGATATCAAAATGATATCAAAAGACTATTGGGGAAATGTTTAATTTAAAATAATGTGCTTATGAAAAATTACACTTATTCAGGTTGGAAGATGAATGGCTTTGTGGGCCTTCTTGTGCTTCTTCTTATTTTGGCAGGCTCTGTCTACAGTTTTGTGCTTCTTGACAAATGCTATGAGTTTCAGCCTTGGCTGCTAGTGAGTGGCATTGTGCTGATTATTGCTGCTATAGTTTTTTCGTGCGGCTTTATGATGCTTGAGCCTAATGAGGCGCGCGTGCTCCTTTTCTTTGGAAACTATAAGGGTACTTTCTATGATACAGGTTTCTGGTGGGTGAACCCTTTCATTTCTGCAAAGAAACTCTCTTTGAGGGCAAGAAACCTTAATGTTAATCCTATTAAAGTGAATGATAAGGCCGGTAACCCTATCCTTATTGGTCTGGTGCTTGTTTGGAAGATTAAGAGCGAGGGTGCATACAAGGCTGTGTTTGAGATTGACTCACCAGAAGTGGTAGGCTCTACTGCCAATACCAGGATGAATGTTCTGGAGAACTTTGTGGCTGTACAGAGTGATTCTGCTTTGCGTCAGGTTGCAGGAATGTATGCATATGATGAGAATTCCAACAATTCAGAAGAGGAGATTACTTTGCGTTCTGGCGGAGAGGAGATTAACGAGAAGCTTAAGGATGAGCTTAACGAGCGCCTTTCTATGGCAGGCATTGAGGTGCTTGAGGCACGCCTGAACTATTTGGCATATGCTCCGGAGATTGCAGCGGCAATGTTGCGCCGCCAGCAGGCAGATGCAATCATCTCTGCTCGTGAGAAGATTGTTGAGGGTGCGGTTTCAATGGTGAAGATTGCCCTGGAGCGTCTTTCAACCGAGGAGGTTGTGGAACTGGATGAGGAGCGCAAGGCGGCAATGGTGAGCAACCTTCTTGTAGTGCTTTGTGCGGATGAGGCTGCGCAGCCGGTTGTGAATACAGGAACATTGCATAACTAGAATGTGAACTATGGCAGCAAAGGAGTCCAATACAAAAAGTTTTGTCCTGCGCATTGATGCAGAGACAATGGATGCCATTGAGAAGTGGGCTGCCGACGAGTTCCGCAGCACCAACGGACAGCTGCAATGGATTATAGCCGAGGCTTTGCGCCGTAGCGGGCGCAAGCCAAAGGGTAAAAAATAAAATTGCTCTGCAATATCACTAATTTTCGGTATTGCCATTTCCAACAATCGGATGTAACTTGCTGTTAATTACAAAACAGAAAGATTATGAAAAGATTGGAAGGGAATGTTACAATAATTACAGGCGGTGGCAGAGGCATAGGTTTTGGAATGGCAACCGCATTTGCAAGAGAAGGCAGTAACCTGGTTCTTACAGGGAGAAATATGGAAAGATTGCAGCAGGCGCAGCAGAAACTTGAGCAGGAGTGGGGTATAAAAGTACTCCCGATAGTTGCTGACGGGTCTGATGAGAATGCTGTGAAGATGGTGGTGGCAAAGACAATTGAAACTTTCGGGAAGATAGATACACTCATCAACAACGCACAGGTTTCAAAATCGGGGCTACCGCTGGTTGAGCACACAAAAGAGGATATTGATGTTGCAATTTTCTCGGGTATTTATGCAGCATTCTTTTATATGAGGGAGTGCTTCCCTTATCTGAAGGAGAGCAAAGGCTCCGTGATAAACTTTGCGTCAGGGGCTGGCCTTTACGGCAAGCCGGGGCAGAGTTCCTATGCAGCGGCAAAGGAGGGGATCAGAGGCATCTCCCGTGTGGCAGCTACAGAGTGGGGTCCCGACGGAGTAAGGGTAAATGTAGTATGTCCGCTGGCGATGACTGAGAGCCTTGCAGCATGGAAAGAGAGCTACCCGGAACTCTTTGCAAAGACCATTCGCGACATACCTCTTGGCCGTTTTGCAGATCCTGTTGAGGACATAGGCCGCACATGTGTATTCCTGGCATCCAAAGATGCCGCTTACATCACCGGCGAGACCATTACCTTGCAGGGCGGCTCCGGGTTGAGGCCTTAAGTTATGTTGTCCTTTTGTACATTCTGCTGATTTTCAGCAGAATAAAAAATAGAGGTTTTGCATTTTGCAAAACCTCTATTTTTTTAATTTATTAAGAATCAATTAATTGTACAAGAAGACGACGTCACAAAGAAAAAAATGCTAACTTTACAACAGACAAAAACATTTTACCATGAAGAAGATTTTATTGGTTTTGGCCATTATGTTTGTGGCGGGGGCTGTACAGATGCAGGCCCAGCCGCTGAATTATGAGAAAGGGGAGTTTGTTTCAAAGAATACCGGGGATACCTTGTTGTACAGGTATCTTGTGCCGGAGAATGTGCAGAAGGGGAAAAAGTACCCGCTGGTAATATTCCTGCACGGTTCCGGCGAGAGGGGAAATGACAATCAGGCGCAGCTGTTCCATGGCAGCGGGCAGTTCATAAATCCGGTGAACAGGGAGAAGTATCCTGCTTATGTTCTGTTCCCGCAGTGCCCTGCAGGGGTTCCGGGTGCATACATGCCCGGACTGAAAACACTTGTTCCTGCAGATATGCCTTTGGATCCGCCTCAGGCTCCAATCGTTACACTGTTGCTTGAGCTGATTGATTCGTATATTGCCCTCCCGAATGTTGATCCCCGCAGGGTGTACATTATGGGTATCTCAATGGGTGGAATTGCCACATTTGATATAGTCTCAAGATATCCGCAGAAGTTTGCCGCTGCAATTCCAATTTGCGGCTCGGTCAATCCGCAGAGGCTTGTGAATACTAAGGGGGTTGCGTGGAGAATTTTCCACGGAGACAATGATCAGGCAGTTACTGTTGAGGGCTCCAGAGAGGCCTACAAGGCACTGCGCAAGGCCGGGCTTGATGTGGAGTATTTTGAATTCCCGGGCTGTACCCACAACAGCTGGAACCCTGCATTCAACCGCCCTGATTTCATGCAGTGGCTTTTCAAACAGAAAAAATAGGAGAACAAGATTATGTTGAAGATAGGAGACAAAATGCCTCAGTTTGAGGTGGTGGACCAGAATGGAAATACAGTAAGTTCAAAGGATTTTACAGGTAAAAAGACAATAATTTATTTTTACCCAAAGGATAATACATCCGGTTGTACTGCCGAGGCATGTAGTTTACGTGATGCATACGAATTGCTACATGCTTATGTGCGATAGTCTGCGTTGATCTTCACATAGTCGTAGGTCAGGTCGCAGCCCCAGGCACTTGCTCCATAGGCGCCGTCGCCCAGGGAGACCAGAATCTCGATCTCCTTCTCCAGCAGGATCTCCTTGGCCTTTTCCTCGGAGAATGGGATGCCGGAGCCGTTTTCACAGACAGTGATGGTACCCTTATCGGAACGGAAGGAAACGCCGATTTTGTTTACATCCACATCCGCACCGGAATAGCCAATAGCGCAGAGAACTCTGCCCCAGTTGGCGTCTGCGCCGAACATGGCAGCCTTGAACAGGCTGGAGCAGATGACGCTCTTGGCGGCAATCTTTGCCGCAGCTTCCGTATCGGCACCGGTGGTGATGCATTCCAGAAGCTTGGTGGCACCCTCGCCGTCACCGGCGATCCGGCGGCACAGATCCACGGTGATGGAATTCAGTGCCTCCATGAATACGGTGAAGTCCTCCCCTTCTGCGGTGATTTTCTCATTGCCGGCCATGCCGTTGGCCAGAACGGTGACCATATCGTTGGTGGAGGTATCGCCGTCGACGGAGAGCATGTTGAAGGTATTGGTAATGTCATTGGACAAAGCTTTCTGCAGCATCTCGGAAGAAATGGCGCAGTCCGTGGTAATGAACACCAGCATGGTGGCCATGTTGGGATGGATCATGCCGCTGCCCTTGGCAATACCGCCCATGCGGCACACCCTACCGCCAACGGTGAATTCCACAGCCACTTCCTTGGCAACGGTATCAGTGGTCATAATGGCCTGGGCGGCTGCTGCGCCGTTCTCAGCAGACAGTCCCGCCACCAAAGCATCCATACCATTGGCGATGGGGGTAATGTCCAGAGGCTGGCCGATGACGCCGGT
>CALCHD010000054.1 GCA_937901105.1 uncultured Bacteroidales bacterium
AGGTGGGACAGCTCCGCCACCATCCGGGCGATGGGCTCAATCTGACTCACGATCAGAACAGGCCGCCCATGCCGCCCATGCCGCCGGGAACCATCTTGCCCATGGTGGATTCACGGGTCTCTTCGCCCTTGCGCAGGCCGAAGAAGTAGACGTGGGATTCCAGGGTGGTAACGTCGTTGTATGCCTCGAAGTGAGTGCAGTAGTCCTCGTAGACCTTGGGATACAGGGCGTGAGAAACGGCCTTCTGCTCCATGGCGAAGTCGGAGAAGCCTTCCATGTCGAACTTCTCGCGCAGCAGCTGCTTGATCTGTTCGAAGTCCACGTCGGGCAGCAGGGTGCCGGGGCGGACGGTGATGGGCTCGATGTCCTTCAGGACAATCTTCTGCAGCTCCTTGGGGAAGCCGCCCTCAGGTTGACCAATCATACCCTTGAAGAAGTCGATGACGGAGTCGGGGTAGGACAGGCCTGCGCCCTCGGTGAGGATGTTGTCCATGGTCAGACCGTTCTTGGACATGAAGATGGCCAGGTCGCCAACCACCTTGGAGGAGGGGGTGACCTTGATCAGGTTGCCCAGCAGGATGTTGGCCTGACGGTACAGTTCCTTGATCTTGTTGATAAGGGCCATTAGGTACACATAGTAAGGTGTAACAGGGTAGAAGTCTGAAAGTGACAGCTCAAGCTCCTGGATCTTGCACTCAAACTCATCAATTTCAAAATCTTCTGGGATAATCTCCATGTAGTTCAAGGAATCAATATGTCCGTCTTCACCAATGAAAGGGGCAAGCGACTCCTTTAGGAATTGTTCAACTTTTTGAATGTTTTTCATAGTGTATGTGCATTATTTCTCTTTTACAATCTCGTAGTGTTCCGGACTCATGGCACCGGGCAGGTTGGAAAGGTGGCTAACAAGGCGCAGCCTCTCCGGCGATACTGTCATGAAATAAATGGTATCATCACCAGGAGGAGGGAGAAGCCTCAAATACTCCACCGAATCTGTGCTTACCCTCACAACCTTGCCACTGAGGTCAAAGACAGAATTAACTCCGTCACCCTCACCATCTATATAAGTAATCTTAAGCTTGTATGTCCCTTGCGGCTCCAGTTTGAGATTATACTCTATGCCGGAACAGTCCGCCGCAGGAAGTACACCTTTCCATGTTCCGTTCATCTCCACCGTTGCAGGGCCATCACCTTTTTTCTTTGATCCGCCATTGCCGCAAGAGGCCACAAAAGCGGCAAGTATCATAATAATTGCTATCTTTTTCATATCTTATCTATTTTGCTTGTGAAGTTAACAATAGTTTGGAACAACAACAACTATTAAGTAAATTTGCTAGAGAAATTTAGCGTATGATACCTGTAGAACCAATTTTTTCAGTAATTGTACCTGTATTCAACAGGCCCCAGGAGGTTGACGAGCTTCTTCAGAGCTTGTGTGCGCAGACAATGAAGGCGTTTGAAACAATAATAGTTGAAGACGGATCTTCTGTAAGGTGCGATGAAATCTGCAAAAAGTATCCACAGCTGCATATACAATATTATTACAAGGAGAATGGAGGTCCGGCACTGGCCAGAAACTACGGAGCAGAAAAGGCGTCTGCCGAGTGGATTGTCTTCTTTGATTCAGACTGCATTATCCCTCCACTCTACTTTGACAATGCCGCCCGTGAACTGAATAAAGGGGACTTTTCATTATTTGGCGGTCCCGACAGGTCACACCCTTCATTCACCACACTTCAGAAAGCCATTGACTACTCCATGACATCAATGATAACAACAGGGGGAATCCGTGGCAACAAAAAGAGTGCAGACAAATTCTACCCACGCACATTCAACATGGGTATCCGCAGGGATGTATTCAATAAGATAGGGGGATTCTCAAATTTGCGGTTTGGAGAGGATGTGGATTTCAGCTATAAGGTTAAAGAAGGTGGTTATGAAAGCAGGCTCCTTACAGAAGAGTGGGTATACCATAAAAGGAGGAATACAATCAGAACTTTCTTCAAGCAGGTGTTCAATTCAGGAATTGCAAGAATCCACCTTACCAAAAGGCATCCGGGCACGCTTAAGCTTGTTCATCTTCTTCCGTCTGCATTCACAGTTGGAACAGCTTTACTTATTGCTGCCGCTATTACAGCAGGAGTGCTGATGGGGTGGAAAGCGGCATTCATATGCCTGTCACCCTTACTGCTGTTATTTGCAGTAATACTCCTGGACTCTACAATGAGGAAAGGTTCGCTTAAAACAGGCCTTTATTCTATATGCACATCATTTGTACAGCTTACAGGCTACGGAAGCGGACTATTGGCCGGATGGTGGAACATTTGCGTGCTGGGAAAAGTGAATTATGCGGCTTTTATGAAAAATTTCTATAAATAATCATACTTTTTAATAATTATTTGTTTAGAATATTTATAATTTAGAAAATAATATCTATATTTGCATCAGAAAAGGGAATGAAACAACAACAAAAGGTTCTGAACCTTGTTAGATAAAAGGATTATAAACATAAAAACATTTAAAGATATGGCTACAAAATTCTACAGATGCAATCATTGCGGTAATGTAATTGAGAAACACGTTGATTCTAAAGTTCCAGTAGTTTGCTGCGGCGAGAAAATGCAGGAGCTAGTTGCAAACACAGTTGATGCAAGCACAGAGAAACACGTTCCAGTAGTAACCAAAGTTGACGACTGCACAATTAAAGTTCAGGTAGGCAGTGTAGAGCACCCGATGCTTCCGGAGCACCACATCTCATTCATCTATGTAGAGACAGAGAACGGCGGAATGAAGATCAACCTTAAAGATAAACCGGAGGCAACATTCTGCACATGTTCAGACAAGCCGGTTGCTGTTTACGAGTACTGCAACTTGCACGGCTTGTGGAAAACAGAACTATAAAGAGCAAAAGATATATAGTTAAGTTTAATAATAGAGAAAGGCTCCATGAGGAGCCTTTCTTATGTTCTTTCCAAAACAAAAAGGGTGGCAGATGCCACCCTGAATATGATTTATTTCTCAATCAAATCTGTATAGTCCTCTGTTGAACGGATAATTACATCCTTTGCAACCTCAGGGCCGTAGATTGAGATAAAGTTCATACGGCTTGTGTGCTCACCTGGAATATCCTTGTATGTGCTGAAGTAGTGGATCAGACGGCGGATAATGTCCATAGGAACCTGGTCAATGTCAGTCATGTGTCCGTAAACAGCATCACTCTTAAGTACAGCAATGATCTTGTCATCTGCCTGGTTGTGGTCCAAAAGCCTCAAGCCTCCAATAGGTCTGGCATTAACGATAATATCTCCGTGAGTTACATCTTTCTCTGTAAGAATACAGATATCAAGAGGGTCACCGTCACCGTCTACATCTGTTCTCACCAAAGCCTTGTTTGTAAGTTCTGCCATCTTTGGTCCGCAATAGGTTCTTGGAAGGAAGCCATAAAGAGAAGGAACAATGTTGGAGAATTTTTGAGGCCTGTCCAAAGACAAGTATCCGGACTCTTTATCTACCTCATATTTAACTGTGTCAGTAGGTACAATTTCAATGAATGCTCTTACTTCATCAGGGAAGTTCTCGCCCTGCTTGATTCCATGCCATGGATGGGCTTTATGAGTCAAATTTTTCATATCAGGTATAATTTTGAACAAATTTAACAATTATTGCTGTTTTTTAACAAAACAATTTTACATATTTTTGCCTACATGAAAAGATTTACATTAATGGCCATTTTCGCAGGTCTGCTAATTGGTATTGGCGGCACTGTTTATTTGAGAGTTGGAGGCCCTGTTGGAGCAACTATGTTTGCTTTCGGCCTTTTGAGTGTTGTAATGTGTGGAGCACAGCTTTATACCGGAAAGTCCGGTTTCCTGCCATATAAGGAGTGGCCAAAACTCATTCTTATGATTCTTTTGAATGCTGTAGGATGCCTAATAGCAGCATTTATGGCAAGATATGTATCAAATGACACTGTTGCCGCCAATCTTGCCGGCATATTGAATGCAAGAAGTGGCGCCAGCTGGCACTCTTTGCTGGTTACTTCTGCCGGAACAGGAATGATTATGACACTTGCAGTATATGGGGCAAGAAAGAAACATTACCTTCCTTTGCTGTTCGGTGTTCCGGTTTTCATTCTTTGCGGACTTCCCCACTGCGTTGCAGATGCATACTATTACGCATTGGCCGCTATCCAGGGAAATTGGGAATGGTGGATCCTTCCTGCATGGGCTTGGGCAATCCTAGGCAACTATATTGGCTGCAACCTGCCCCGATGGTTTATGGGAGAATTGTTTGAGGCTAATTAGCACAATGGTAATTTTTAATAATAAGTGACCTTTTTGACTCGTCAAAAAGGTCACTTATTTTATCGGGAAGAAGAATATTATTCCACATATTTTACTTTGGTGATATCTCTTGGTTTTGCCTCCGGAGATTCATCCGCGTAGCCAAGGCCAATACAGATTACCGGCTTTAAGCCTTCACTGAAGGAAAGCATTTCAAGAGCTGCAGGAGAATTCATAAGGTATCTTATTGGACTTCCAAGACATACAGAGCCAACACCTAGTGACCATGCAGAAAGCATTATGTTCTCCGAAAGGAGACCACAATCTATAGCTGAAAAATCGTAGCTCTGGTCTGCTGCAACAAATACAAGGGTAGGGGCACCCCTGAAACAACCCTCAACATTTTCAGGTTTTGTATCTGGATTGGAAGATACCAAAGCGGCTTTAAACTTTGAAATAACCTCCGGCTTGTCAAGCACCTTAACTTCCCAAGACTGTCTGTTCATGCCGTTAGGGGCATTGATGCCGCAATTAAGGATAACATCCATAGTCTCTCTCTTTACAGGCTCCGGCTTGTATTTGCGGATACTCCTGCGAGACATGATATTTTCAATTACAGGATTCATAGCATTCTCTTTTTTATCATTTGATTTCTCTTCTGCAGGTGCGCATGAGAACATTGCCCCTGCAATAAATGCTGCCAAAATTAATTTAACTGCCTTCATATTATTTAATTTTAAAGATAATAAACTTTACCGTCGCTCTCCAGATCACTCTTGGTTATAGAGAAACTGCAGATATTGTTGGAGTTTGAGTCATTGAAGATATAAGTAAACACATAACCGCCATTAAACAGGCTGTTCAAGTCAGACTTCTTAAGGCTGTTTATCATATCCTGTTTGCTGACCATTTTAAAAATCTCAATATCCTCCTCAGACATCTCCCCGGTTATCTCGTAAATATACCTTATCTCATCATCTTCAGCCTGAATTTCATTGAGCCATAAATTGTCATCAATCTGCTGTGGCAATGACATATTGCTATACATTCCAATAAGGCTGTTAAATATTAATTCTTCAGTTTTAGATGTATAATCATTGTCACAAATCTTAAACATATACGCAACATAAAGGACAACAGCCAATATGATAAGTGCAACAAGAGTTAATTTACTGCTCTTCTTTTTATTTTCCATTTCCATTTGATACTTTATTTAATGCTTTTTGTCTGATCTCCGGTGTTACGGATGAAGTAATGGCTGAAATGCATGCCACAACCGCAGCAGCATCATCTGTTATTCCCAGAAAAGGGACAAGTTCCGGGATAAAGTCTACCGGAAATATAAAATAGGCAATGGTACCTATAATCAGCAGCTTCTTCTTCAATGAAGTACCTTTATCAGAAAGCACATAATAGAAAAGGTACAGATTGTATTTGATTGACTTGAATATTCCCATAACCTGCATATTTATGCTCGTAAATATAATAAAATATTTGACATAATTTATATTTTTGCAAATATGGAAACACCACAGCTAAATGCACATAACAAGCAGGAATTTGAACCTGCACATACAGCAGAACACATCCTCAATGCAACAATGGTGAAGATGTTCGGCTGCCCACGTTCAAGAAATGCCCACGTGGAAAAGAAAAAATCAAAATGTGATTACATTCTGGATGCAGAACCCACCGCAGAACAGGTAGCAGCCATTGAGGCAACAGTGAATGAGGTGATCTCAAGCAACCTGGATGTAACCATAGATTTCATTGCAAAAGAGGAGGCTGCTGCATTAGTAGACTTAAGCAAGCTTCCCGACGATGCATCAGATACCCTCCGCCTGGTAAAAATAGGGGACTACGACATCTGCGCCTGCATTGGAGCACATGTGAAGAACACCTCAGAGGTGGGAACATTCAAGATTATCAGCCATTCATATGAAAACGGCGTGTGGAGATTGAGATGGAAAGTGGTTATAGGCTAATAGATAATTCAATCTGTCGGGAATAAAAAAAGGGACTGCATGCAGTCCCTTTTTTTGTCATGTTATTTGCTGACTGTTGAGGATGACCTCTGGAATACCCGCAAGTCAAATGTATGGAGTACCGCAAGCAGATGGTCAAACACCTCGCCCTGAAGATGCTCATATCTCAGCCATGCAGTATCTGCAGAGAAGAAATACAGTTCTATAGGCATTCCCTCTGATGTAGGCTGCATCTGGCGAACAAGGATTGTCATTCCTTTATGCACCTCGGGGTGGTTCTTCAAATACCAGTCCATATAGTGGCGGAAAATATAAAGGTTAACCTCATCAGTGCCAGAAGGCTCAAAGCCCTCCATCCACGGCTGCTGCCTGAAATATTCCATCTCGTCTTCAGTACAGAAGCGGACAGTATTCATATCAATGTTTATGGAGCGCTTGATGCGTCGCCCGCCTTCATCAAACATCCCCCTCCAGTTCTGGAAAGAATCATTTACAAGGGCATAAGGTGGAATAGTGGTGATGGTCTTGTCCCAGTTACGCACCTTTACAGTTGTAAGGGTAACCTCAATCACATCACCGTCTGCACCATATTTAGGCATTGAGATCCAGTCACCGGGACGGAGCATATCATTGGCACTGAACTGAATACCGGCAACAAGGCCCTTAATGGTATCCTGGAATACCAGCATCAATACTGCAGTACCGGCACCCAGTCCTGTAAGAATTACCAAAGGATTCTTGTCCAATAATGTGCTTATGATAATAATAACTCCTATACAGATTACTACAAGCTTAAGCATCTGGTAAAAGCCCTTAAGCGACTGCCCCTTGCACTTATCAGTCTCACAAGAAAGGGTATAAAGTGAAGATATGAACGCACAAACAAGCTTTACAGCAACAATGACAATATAGATCCAGCAGAACCTCAAAGACCAGGAAAGCAAAACAGGCAAGCTGTTAAGCGCAAGTGGAAGCAGTGCAGCAACCACAATAGGAGGCACCAGCCTGCACACATTGCCAAGCACCTCATCATTCAGAATATGGTCATCCCATGAATTGCCGGTCTTGCTGGTAACCTTGCGGATTAATGGAGTTATAATCCTGCGGCAGATTTTGTCTAGAATGAAAGCAACCAGGAGAATAACAAAAATGGAAGTTGCCGTAACCACCAAATCAACATAGCCTTCAGCAATACCCAACTGCTGCAGCCACAGC
>CALCHD010000055.1 GCA_937901105.1 uncultured Bacteroidales bacterium
AAATCATTATATTTGTTTCAATTCTGAATAAGACTGTAATATAAATAACTAAATATTGGAAAACGTATGATAATTCTTGTATTGAATTGCGGAAGTTCTTCATTGAAGTATCAGGTGCTTGATATGAAGAGCGAGGCTGATTATGCTGTATTGGCAAAAGGTCTTGTAGAGAGAATCGGCCTTGAGATGGGTGAGATTACCCACAGACCGGATGGTAAAGACAAATATGTGATCAGCAAACCTATTCCAGACCATACTGAGGGTATCAAGAGTGTTCTTGACCTTTTGGTAGATGCTGAGCAGGGAGTATTGAAATCATTGGGCGAGATCAACGCTGTAGGTCATAGAGTGGCTCACGGTGGTGACCTTTTCAGTTCAAGTGCAGTTATCCACAGCGAGGTTATTGAGGGTATCAAGCAGTGCTGCGAGCTTGCTCCTCTTCATAACCCTGCAAACCTTTTGGGTATTATGGCTGTACGTTCACTTATGCCGGAGATTCCTCAGGTTGCTGTATTTGATACTTCATTCCACCAGACAATGCCTGAGCATGCTTACATGTATGCAATTCCTTATGAGTACTATGTAAGGGACAAAGTGAGAAGATACGGTTTCCACGGTACCAGCCACAAGTTTGTTGCAGAGAAATCTGCAAAATTGGCAGGTTTGGACTTCAACAACTCAAAGATCATCACTTGCCACTTGGGCAACGGCGGTTCAGTAACTGCTATCTGCAATGGCAAGTCTGTAGACACTTCTATGGGTTTCACTCCTGTTGAGGGTGTTGTAATGGGTACTCGTTGCGGTGATGTTGATGCAGGTATCGTAACTTTCCTACAGAGCAAATATGATCTTGACGTTAAAGGTGTAAACGACGTACTTAACAAGAAGAGCGGTTTCCTAGGCGTATCAGGCGTTTCTTCAGATGCTCGTGACATTGAGGCTGCAGCTAAAGAGGGCAACCACAGGGCACAGCTTGCTATGGAGATGTTCAGATACCGCGTTAAGAAATTCATTGGTGCATACGCTGCTGCAATGAACGGTGTTGACATGATCGTATTTACCGGCGGTATTGGCGAGAACGACATCAGCGTAAGGGAGGATGTTTGTACAGGTTGTTCATTCCTTGGCATTGACTTTGACTCTGAGGCAAACAATGTAAGGGGCGAGGACAGAATCATTACCAAACCTGGTTCAAAAGTAGTTGTAACTACCGTTACAACAAATGAGGAGCTTGTAATAGCTCAGGATACAATGAGACTAACAACAAAATAAAACATAAGCATTATGATTACTAATTTTGATCAACTATTTGAGCAGTTGCGCTCTAAACCTAAAAAAAGACTTGTAGCGGCTTGGGGTGTGGATGACCATACTATCAGCGCAGTTTATATGGCTGTTGAGGCTGGTATCGTTGAGGGTATTCTTGTTGGTGACAAGGCTATGATTGAGAAGGTTTGCCAGGAGCATGGCTATGATCTTTCAAAACTTACAGTTGTTGAGAACAATAATGAGCTTAAATCTATAGCACAGGCTGTTGATATGGTAAATGCAGGTGAGGCTGACATCCTTATGAAGGGTCTTTGCTCAACCGACAAATATATGAGAGGAATCCTTAACAAAGAGAAAGGCCTTCTTCCTCCAAAAGCTGTATTGAGCCATGTATGTGTAGTTCAGCATCCGGAGTACCACAAGCTTCTTGTAATCTCTGATATCGCTGTTATCCCTGCACCGGACTTGAAACAGAAACAGGCTATGATCAACTACACTGTAAGCACTGCAAAGGCTCTAGGTGTTGAGAAACCAAAAGTAGCTATGATTACAGCTACAGAGCAGATGCTCCCAGGCATGCCTGCATGTGTTGAGGCTGCTATGCTTGCTAAAATGTCGGAGAGAGGCCAGATTTCAGGCTGTATCGTTGACGGTCCTTTGGCATTGGATGTTGCTATCTGCAAAGAGGCTGCAGAGATCAAGAAACTTAAGAGCGAGGTTGCTGGTGATGCAGACTGCCTAGTATTCCCTAGCATTGAGGCTGCAAACGTATTCTACAAGCTTGCAGGCCACTTCAGCCCAGGTGTGAAAATGGCTGCAATGGTAGCTGGTGCAAAAGCTCCATGTGTACTTTCAAGCCGTGCTGACAGCACAGAGGTTAAACTTAACTCAATCGCTTTGGCAGCTCTAACTGCAAAATAATTTATTATGGGTAAACTGATTTTGGCTATCAATCCGGGATCTACATCAACAAAGATTTCGGTATATGAGGATACAGCTGAGGTATTCACAAAGACATTGCGTCACTCTAACGAGGAGCTTGCCCCTTACAAGAATGTGATCGACCAGCTTGACTTCAGAAAAGAGACCATCAAGGCTGCTCTTAAAGAGAACAACATTGACATCAACTCACTTGCTATCATTGTAGGACGCGGTGGCTTGGTAAAACCTATCCCTAGCGGATGTTATGAGGTTAACGCTGCTATGATTGAGGATATCAGAACCGGCAAGAACGGTGAGCATGCAAGTAACTTGGGTGCAATCATTGCAAACGAGCTTGCATCAGAGGTTGGCGGCATCAAGGCTCTTATCGCAGACCCTGTGGTTGTAGACGAGCTTGAGCCAGTGGCAAGAATTTCTGGCCACGCTGCATTCCCTAGAGTATCCATCTTCCATGCCCTTAACCAGAAAGCCATTGCAAAACTTTATGCAAAGAATAACGGTAAGGATTATAAAGATTTGAACATCATTGTTGCACACCTTGGCGGTGGAGTATCTGTAGGTATCCACTCTAAAGGAAGAGTAATTGATGTTAACGATGCTCTAAGAGGTGAGGGTCCTTTCTCTCCAGAGAGATCGGGCGGACTACCTGCTGCTGCAATTGTAGACGCTTGCTTCAGCGGCAAATATACCGAGAAACAGATCAGAAAGATGATTTCTGGCGAGGGTGGTATCGTTTCATACTTGGGAACCAACTCTTTCATGGATGTTGAGAACCGTGTGAACGCAGGTGATCCTGAGGCTATCCTTATCAACGAGGCATTTGCTTACCAGCTTGCTAAAGAGATTGGTGCCATGTCTACAGTTGTTGAGGGCAAAGTTGATGCCATCATCATTACTGGAGGTATCGCTTACAACAAGGACCTTATGGAGATTGTAAAACGCAAAGTACAGTTCATTGCTCCAGTTTCAATTTATCCTGGAGAGGATGAGATGGGTGCTTTGGCTGGTAACGGCCTTGCAATCCTTAACGGTACTGAGGAGGTTAAAGTTTACTAGTTTGGGTAAAGTTTACGACATAGCAATAATAGGAGGGGGAGCAGCCGGCTTGTATGCGGCTGCTGCCCTTTCTTCATATAAAAAAGAGAAAGGCGGTATTGAGGCAATCCTCCTTGAGAAGATGCACAGGTGCGGCCTTAAAATAGGGATTACAGGAAAAGGGCGCTGTAATCTTACAAATACAAAGCCCTGGAATGAGTTTGCAACTCATGTCCATCCAAAGAATGTTTTCCTGAAGAATGCATTCTATGCCAGCAGCAATACAGCTGTAATGGAGAACTTTGAGAAGATGGGTCTTCCGTTGGTTGTGGAGCGTGGAGACAGGGTGTTCCCTCAAAGCATGAAGGCTTTGGATGTAGTTTCTACATTGGAGAGGCATATACTTGCCGGTGGCGTTCAGATAAGGAAGAATGCGGAGGTTTCTTCATTGGCAAAGGGTGAAGACGGTGTTTTTGTCATCAAGTGCTCAGAGGGTTTTGAGTGCCGGGCAAGAAAGGTGATTGTTGCCACTGGCGGGCTTTCATATCAGACTACAGGATCGTCGGGAGATGGATATGCATTTGCAAAAGGTTTGGGGCATAAGATAACTCCTCTGTTCCCTTCGCTTACTGCCCTGAAACCAAAGAATTATAAAGAGGAGTTTTATGGCATTTCCCTCAAGAACGTATCTGTGCAGCTGGCTGTTAACGGCGATGTTGTGCAGGAGGAGTTCGGAGACCTTGACTTTACCAACGGTGGCATAGAGGGCCCTATAGGATTCAAGGTGAGCCGTAAGGGTGTATACAGTATTGTAAATGGCCAAAAGGTTGAAATTAGACTTGATATGAAGCCTGCTGTGTCATTGGACCAGCTCGCAAAACGTATTGAGCGTGAGGCAGCAGATATTAAGGGCGACAAGCTCAAAGGCATTCTTCCAAAGCTTCTCCCTTCAAAGCTCGTAAAACTCTTTGTAGAGGGCAATAATGGCCTTTCTATTGCCAATTTGGCGCAGAAACTCAAATGTTGGGTATTCCCGATAAATGGCTATGTAGGTTATGAGAGGTGTGTTGTAACAGCAGGTGGAGTTAGCCTGCAGGAGGTATCACAAAAAACAATGGAGTCAAAGCTTGTGCCGGGGCTTTACTTTGCAGGTGAGGTGCTTGATTTGGATGGAGATACAGGAGGATACAATCTCCAGATTGCCTTTTCTACAGGAGCACTGGCAGCGCAGAGCGCTGCAGCGTCCCTTACCAAATGATATTGATTTCCTTATCCCCATCTTTAAATGACGGAGTTCCCTTTGCAATTGTCTTGCGGGGCTCAATTTCTACGGCTATATAGTCTCCGGTTCTGAATGAGACATATTTTGATGCCTGTTCAAAGGCGGCATTTATCTTCTCTATATACTCTACAGGCAGCTCTTGTGCCGGCTGCTCCGCAGATGTGATGAAAGTTGTATTGTCCAGTGAGTGGGCCATCCACCAGCTGCAAGGGTCATCTCCTGCAAGGTTGCCTGCAATAAGCTGTACACCTCTTCCAATGCAGCTGTAGTATCTCCCTGCAAATTTTGCTGAAACGCATTTGCCGGCCTTTATAGCCTTGGCATATATGAATACAGCAGCAGCGAGCTCTGTTACTTCTTCCGGACAGAAATAGTCGTTGCTATCCCGGTTGAGAGATGTGTCCGGCCTTACGTAAAAGTTCCCGCTGCTGTATGGTATTGAAATTATATTCATCTGAATAACATATATGATGAAGTAAAGTTTACCTCATTTTGAGCTTTATCTCTGTAATTACCTTTTTGGTGTCGAGGGTAAAGTCTCCGTTCATCATCCATGAGTAGTAGCTTGGCTCTGTCCTGAATACCTCCTCCACTGGCTTGCCCTTGTGCTTGCCAAAGTTGATTACAGGCACATCCTTGTCATTTAGGACAATACGGCCTGCATAATCTACAAGCTTGGTCTTGGACGAGAACTCTGCAAGCTTCTTTACGTCGTTCTCAAGGGTGCCTGCATATCTGTCAAGCTGGCCCAAAAGGATCTCATAGGTGGCAAGTGTATCTGCCTCTGCAGAGTGTGCATTCTCAAGATCTTTCTGGCAGTAGAACTTATATGCTGCAGAAAGGGTTCTCTGCTCCATCTTGTGGAAGATGTTCTGTACATCCACAAGGTTTCTCTTGCGGAAATCAAAGTCTATATCCACTCTCAAGAACTCCTCTGCCAGGAGCGGAATGTCAAACTTAATTGAGTTGTATCCTGCAAAGTCGCAACCCTCAAGCCAGTTTGCAAGGCTTTTTGCAATCTCCTTGAAGGTAGGGCAGTCCTTCACATCCTCATTGGAGATGCCGTGTACGGCCTGTGCCTCCGGAGAAATTGGAATGGTTGGGTTCAGCCTTCTGGTCTTTACCTCCTTGTCTCCATTTGGCATAACCTTTACAGCGCAGATCTCTACAATGCGGTCTGTAGCAACATTGAGGCCTGTGCTCTCAATGTCAAAAAATACTATAGGTTTTTTAAGATTCAGTTGCATGGCGGTACTAGTTGATTCTCATAGGCATAAGCAACGCGCAAATCTCCTCCTCCGGCTCTGTCTGCACAACAGGCTGGATAAGTGCAGCCCTGTGAGGGTCTGCAAGCATGATGCAGATCTGGTCGTATCCAAGGTTTCCTAGAATCTCAATAAGGAATGAAGATCTGAAGCCAATCTCCATTGGGTCTCCCTGGTAGTCGCAGCGCAATGTTTCGGTAGCGCTGGTAGAGAAGTCAAGATCCTGTGCAGTGATTGTAATCTGGTCTTGTGAAAGTTTCAGTACAACCTGTCCTGTAGCCTGGTTTGAACATACAGCAACACGTTTGGTAGCGTTAAGCAGCTCTGCGCGGCTAACGGTGATAACGTTTGTGTTGTTCTTTGGAATTACACTCTTGTACGCAGGGTATGTTCCCTCAATTAGCTTGCAGAATACAAGGAACGAGTTGAATTTGAAGTAAGCGTTGTTCTTGCTGTCAAAAGTGATCTCAACCTCCTCGTCAAGGCATTTCGCAAGGTTTGCCTTAATGATGTTTGCCGGCTTTTTAGGAAGAATGAATGAAGCCGGTGCTGCAGACTTGATATCATGTCTTCTGTAGTAAACAAGCTTGTTTGCGTTGGTTGCCACAAGGGTTGCAGACTCCTCTGCAATGTCAAAGAAGATACCGTTGAGTACCGGTCTCAACTCCTCGTCGCTGGTAGCATAAAGGGTGCTGTTGATACCCTCTGCAAGAACAGAGCCTTTCATTCTTATAACTGTAGGGTTCTCAAGCTCTTTAAGGGTAGGGTAGTCCTCTGCCCCTACAAATGGGATCTGTGCGCTTCCGCTTGCCCAGTTTATGTTTACAATGCCTTTGTCGGGAACAGATACGAACTCAATTGGCTGTGTAGGCAGCTCCTTGAGTGAATCTGAAAGAAGTTTGGCGGGTACAGCAATTTCTCCTCCCTCCATAACCTCGCTGATGGTAAGAATGGTCTTGAGTGTGTTGTCTCCGTCTGAACCTGTAATGGTTAATGTGCTGTCTTCCAAAGTAAGGAGAAAATTATCCAAAATTGGAAGGGTGCTTTTGGAGGCAATCACCTTCTGGACCGATACTAGCCCTTGCAATAAATCTGTACTTGATACAATAAACTTCATGGTTCTATCTCTTAAAATTGAATCACAAATATAGCAAAAATGTAGATAGCCTACTGCTCCCGGAGGATTATTTTTTTCTCCGCAAGACCTGTTGCAATGGAGATGAACCCCTTGATTTGTCCGGCCATTTCTTTAGGGTATTTTCCCCGCATGTATTTCCTGCTGCTTATAATCTCCACCCTGTTGCCGCTTATGCTGGAGGAGCATCTGTAGTACCCCATGCAGCTTGTTGTGTCAACATCTGCAATGCCGGATTCCATTATGTACGTTCCGGGGAGTTCTATAGTGAGGGAACTTTCCCATACGTGTCCGGAGGAGATCTCAATATCCAGTTCCCTTTTGCGGTTGAATCTGTCCTGTTGCCCCTTGAATATTGATGCCGGTATAAAGATTCTGCCGCTGCTGTGCCGGATCCAGCTGGTTGAGCGGCACACATATTCCAGCTCCACTGAAGGCCTTTGTGCATGATGCTCGGTTATGAATACTGAATCAACGGTGCATGACGGGATTTTCAGCTGCCCCTTGAGGAGCTCTTTCTGTGTATTCAGGTCTTCTGAAGAGAG
>CALCHD010000056.1 GCA_937901105.1 uncultured Bacteroidales bacterium
GAAATTGTTGCTTTCGTGTGACTAACTGATAATTTTACGAAAGATTTTCCGAGTATAGCCGCACCGCAGGTGCTTTTTTATTCTTCCTTCGTCTGTGCATGAGTGCATTTTTGTACCTGCATTAGATAAAGATGCAGCTATTTTCATTACATAATTGTAAGGTAATTTGTTATCTTGCTTTAACATAACATAATCAATTAAAACATTTACAACACCAGGATTTAACTTTTGCTCAAGCATTAAGTTTTCAATTAACTTTTTATCTTCATATGTATGATTTTTATTAACTCTTGCATTAAAACAATATGGAATATCAGGAAGAGCACGATTGGAATAATTTTTGATATATTTGCTGATAATATCAGATGACAAAAATACAAATAATAAATTAAACACAGGAGGTAAAAATGAAAAACAACAGCTTATTTCTTTTAGTGGCAGCGGTTTTTGCCATTGTCTCTTGTGGCGCGGCAGACCTTTACGCACAAAAGAAAGTTTCACAGTACAGAAACGGCATTTATTATTCCGGACAGCAGCGGCCTGTACAGGCGCAGCCGGTTAAGGAATACGCAGAAGAGCTGCCGGCAGCTGATGTGCTGGCATTGGGCAGTGACGAGAGCTATGAGGAGCGCCTGAGGAAATTTGATTCTCCAGTATATGTGGTGAATGTGGAGTATACAGACCTATACCCTTGGTGGACCCTTAACTTTGCATGGAATTCCCGTACATGGGGATGGTACCACTCATGGTACAGCAGACCTTACTGGAGCGGTTCTTATTGGGATCCTTACTGGGATCCATACTGGTATCCTCACATCAGCTGGCATTGGAATGACTACTGGTGGCATTATCATCACCACCATCACTTCTATCCGGGATATCACCCTATATACCGTCCGGTACATCATCCGGGTCACCGCCCTGCAATGAGGCCTGGAAGGGATGTGTATTACGGCAAGAGGGACAGTGCCCCTTCATATAGAGGCAATGGCAGAGGACCGGTAGTACACGGGAACAGCACTCCGTTATCATCTGCCCCTGGCAGCATATACAGGAAGCCTGCCCAAGGAAAAGTGAACGGTGCTCCGGCATCAGGCGGCGGACAGAATGTAAAAGGGCAGCAGGGAAACCAGTCATCCGGCAAACCTCAATACAGAAGGACTGTTTCAGACAAGGGGCAGCAGAGCGGAAACACCAGGAGCAGCAGTTCCGGTGAATACAGAAGAAGCAGCTCAAGCTCTTCAGTCTCATCCGGGTATTCCAGAAGCAGCGGAGGAAGCAGTGGCAGTTCGCACCGCAGCAGCGGATCGTCGGGATCATCATATAGAAGAAGATAGTGAGTGGGGAGATATCAGTTTAGACCAAAAATGAAAGCGATGTTCAGGAAATTTATATTATCGGCGGCGTTGGCCCTTATAGGAACTTCAGTAGTGGCGCAGAATGTGTACGACGCTTTGCGCTACTCGGAGCAGTACAGTGAGGGAACAGCAAGGAGTGTGGCAATGGGAAATGCTTTTGTGGCGCTTGGAGGTGATATGGGAGCATTCTCATTAAACCCGGCATCAAGTGCAGTGTACAGATATTCAGAGATTGTGTTTACACCTTCCATAACTGTGGCGTCAAATACATCAGACTATCTGGGAAGTTCTCAGTCCTCTTCAAAGGTAAGGCCCGGCATAGCTAACATTGGATTTGTTACCAGTGTGGATACAGGAAGGGAGAGTACGGGCCTTATAAGCTGGAGTGCAGGTGTAGTGTTCAACAAGCAGAACAATTATACATTTGGGCAGAAAGTGTATGGAAAGACAGACAAGACAAGCTGGCTCTCTTCATTGGCATACGATACAGACGGCATTTATGCCCCTTCAATGGATATGGGTGGAGGACGAGATCCGTTTTATCAAAGTGCAGCCGGATGGAATTCAATTCTGGCGTGGAACAACTCGCTGTTGGATACCTTGCCTGGAACAGATAACGCCTATATTGCGGCAACGGAGAACCTGGATGGAAATGACATTTCTGTTGGAGGAATGCTTCATCAGAACTACAAGTGCTACTCTGTTGGAAATGTTACCGAAGCGGTGCTGAACTGGGCCGGCAATTTCTCCAACAAGCTTTATGTAGGTGTGAATTTGGGAATCCAGAGCATATCATATGAGTACGAGGAACTGTATGGAGAAGAGGCGCACAGCAGCATGGACTTCAATTCCGGATTCAGATATTTTTCACAGGGATACAGATATCATGCAACAGGTACAGGCGTGAACCTTAAGGCTGGAGCAATATATGTTCCTGCGCATTGGGTGCGCCTTGGTGCAAGCATAAGTACCCCAACATGGATGTATCTTGATGAGGAGTGGGAGAATGGAATGAACTCGGAGTTTGATGACGGCTATAGCCAAAATATCATCTCTCCTCTAGGTACTTATAACTACCAGCTCAATACCCCTTTCAGATGGAATGTGGGAGCAGCATTTGTGTTGGGGGACAAGGGTGTGATAAGTGCTGATTATGAGAGTGCAGACTACTCAAGGGCAAAGTTCAGGGATATGGACTATGAGTTCGGCTATGATGAGGAGAACAGCTATATCAGCCAGGTGCTTGGCAAGCAGAATATAGTAAGGGTAGGAGCAGAGTTGAATGCTTCGCCGGTGTGTGCATTGAGGGCCGGATGGCAGTACTATTCTTCCCCTTATAAGGATGGGGCTTCAAGTGATGCAACACAGCTGATTTCATTTGGTGCAGGATATGTATTCCCTCGTGACTACAGCGACTTCTTCATTGATATAGCATATCAGCAGAGAGTGGGCCAGACAGAAGAAAAGTTTTCCCTATATGGTGATACAGATATTGCAGCTCCGGTGGGAACATCCAGAAATTCAACATGGAAGCTTCTGCTATCTGTGGGATTCAGATTCTAGAAAGGATATGGCATTTGGGCCTTCGTTGCAAAGAAGGTCCAGAATTGTAAGATTTGGGACAAAGCCCTGCTTGTTGGTGAAAACCTGCCAGTAGGGCTTTTCCAATTTAAGCTCCTTTAGCAGTGTGGGTTCCTTTTTAGGGTGGATGGAGTCCCTGAAGTCAGAGATGCCTCTGGCTTTCAGCTCTTCTGATCCGGGGATGATGAAGTTGCCGTCTGAAAGGGATACAGGAGTTTCAATTCCTATGAGTCCTGCAATCTTTACGGTTAAAGCGGTGTTCATTTTAAGCAGGCTCTCTTCTCCGCTGTCAAGGATTTCATATATTTCATCCATGTAGTATTCAAAGAAAGGAGAAGACATATATGCCGCTTCAAGGGCTCTTTTGTGCTGCAGTATCCAAGGTTTTGTATAGTCTATCTTCAGCTCTGCAGTAGGGACCTTATGGCTGCCCCCTTCGTCTTTGGCTGCGCTGCGCAAAACCGGTACTGTAAGAACAAGAAGCCCGTTGGCACCATTAATGTGACAACGGGTTCTGTATGACTGTTTCTGATACATCTCCCCGCTCTCAATCTCCACTCTGCGAGAGTTTGCCATTGCGGCAAAATACTCAATGGGAGGGAAATAGGCTGTGCTTAAAAGGGATGTCTCAAAAATCATCTTAATTTATATTACTCGTCAGCAACTGCTTTAGGGTTGTATCTGATGATACCTCTCTTTGAGCGGCTGATGAAATCAAGGATTGTCCTTTTCTCTACTGTCTCCTCAAACTCTGCCTCAATTTTTTTGCAGGCATCTGATACATTAAGGCCGCTTTGGTAGATCACTTTGTAAATTTCCTTGATTCTGCCAATCTGCTCATTGGTAAAGCCTCTTCTGCGTAAGCCTACAATATTGATTCCGCAGAATGATAGAGGAAGCTTGCTTGCCAATACGTATGGAGGAACATCCTTGCTGATGCGGGAACCTCCGCCAACCATGGCATGTGTACCAATGTTTGAGAACTGGTGTGCGGCTGATGCACCGCCAATAATAGCCCAGTCATCAACTACAGTCTCTCCTGCAATGCCTACGTAGCTTACAAGGATACAGTTGCTTCCAACCTCACAGTCATGTGCTACGTGAGCGTATGACATGATAAGGGTATTATTGCCGATAACTGTCTTGTATTTGCCGCTGGCTGCAGTACCTCTGTTGATAGTGGCGCACTCTCTGATAGTGACATTGTCTCCAATCTCCACCCAAGTAATCTCATCTGAAAACTTTAGGTCCTGTGGAATGGCTCCTACTACTGCTCCCGGAAACACTTTGCAGTTCTTGCCCATTTTAACGTAGTCATAAATGATTGCGTTTGGACCAATTTCACAGCCGTCTCCAATCTCAACATTCTCTGCAATGTAGCAGAAAGGGCCAATCTTTACATCCTTGCCAATTTTTGCATTGGGATGGATACATGAATTTTGCATAATGTATTTTTTTAACTTTTACTCTTTGTTCTTGATAACCTGTGCAACCATGTCGCTCTCGCACACAAGGGTGTTGCCTACGTATGCCTCACCGTGCATACATACGATAGATCTTCTGATAGGCTGTGTGATGGTAAGCTTGAGCACCAGCACATCTCCTGGAACAACTTTCCTCTTGAACTTTGTGTTGTCAATTTTTGCAAAGTAAGTTGAATACTTCTCCGGCTCATCAACACTGTGCAATACAAGGATACCGCCCACCTGTGCCATAGCCTCAACTATAAGCACGCCGGGCATTACAGGCTCCTGTGGAAAGTGGCCTTGGAAGAAGCCCTCGTTTACACCTATTGTCTTGATGCCTACAATGTGGCTTTCACCAACCTCCGAAATTCTGTCTACCATAAGGAATGGCGGGCGGTGCGGAAGGAGCTTCTTGATGCCGTTTACATCAATTACAGGCTCCGCATTAGGATCGTACTGAGGTATAGGATTGTTTTCCATATTATATTTTTTTAGTTGTTCTTAACTTGCTCTCTGATAATCTTGGCCAGCTGGGTGTTGATGCCGTGGCCTGTCTTGTAGCCGATTACTTTTGCCTTGATAGGGCTGCCTACCAATGCAAAGTCGCCAATGATGTCTAGCAGCTTGTGTCTTGCGCACTCATTTGCAAATCTCAACTCAAGGTGGTTGAGGTATCCTTCCGGTGCACGCTCCAGTGATGAAGTGTTGAATACGCCGGCAAGACGGTCAAGCTCCTCCTGTGGAACAGGGTGCTCAACAATCACAATTGCGTTGTCAAGGTCACCGCCCTTGATAAGGTTGTTCTTGAACAGCGGCTCAAGCTCGTGGAAGAATACAAAGGTTCTGCAAGGGGCAATGTCCTTTGCAAAGTCTGTAGTCTCGTCGAGCCTTGCGTACTGGTTGCCCAATACTTTTGAGTTGTAGTCTATCATAAGGTCTACAGAGAAGTGGTCATCTGGCATGATGATGATCTCCGAACCTGTCTTCTCGTTTCTGTATACTATCTTGTCTTTAAGTTCAAGATACTGTCTTGGCGCATCCTGCTCAACCAGGCCGTCCTTGCAGATTTCGTCTACGTAAGGTTTGGCACTGCCGTCGAGAATAGGAACCTCCTGTGCATCTATAGAAACAAGGGCGTTGTCAATGCCAAGGCCGCTGAATGTTGCCATAAGGTGCTCCAATGTGGAGATTTTCACCTCTCCCTTCTCCAGAGTTGTTCCGCGTGCGGTGGTTGTAACATAGTCTACAACTGCATCAATTACGGCATCCTCTCCAAGGTCAACCCTCTTGAACTTGATTCCATGGTTTACAGGAGCGGGCTCCAGTACCATGGTTACATTTTTGCCGGTATGAAGTCCTTTTCCCTTGAATGTATATTTACACTTTAATGTATGCTGTCTGCTGTTCATATTTAAGTTTGAAATAATGCGTTTAATCCGCAAATATAGTGAAAATTATTATTTGTTAGGCAGTTTGCGGAACAGTGCGTAGCATTTGAGATACTGCTTGTAGTCGAAGGCAGGGCTTCCCATAAGCGTTTCGCCCTCTTTCTTGGTGTTGCCAAGAATGCCGGCCTGTGCACCTACGCTGGTCTTGTCGTGAATTGTGATGTGGCCTGCAATTCCTACCTGTCCTCCAATGATGCATTTTGCACCAACTTTGGATGAGCCGGCAACTCCTGTCTGTGCAGCCATTACTGTGTGCTCGCCAATCTCCACGTTGTGTGCCACCTGAATGAGGTTGTCAAGCTTAACACCCTTCTTGATAAGTGTGGTTCCCATTGTAGCCCTGTCAACCACGGTATTTGCTCCAATTTCAACATCATCCTCAATTGTAACTATACCTGTCTGCGGAATCTTCTTGTATGAGCCGTCCTCCCTTGGGGCAAATCCGAAACCGTCCGATCCTATCACCACATTTGCGTGCAGGATGCAGTTGTTTCCAATCTTGCAGCCGTCGTACACCTTCACTCCAGGGAAAAGTGTGCAGTTCTCACCAATCTCAACATCATTTCCAATGTATACCTGCGGGTAGATCTGGGTATCTTTTCCAATCTTGCTCTTCTTCCCGACAAATGAAAATTCTCCCACATACACCCCTTTGCCAAGCTTGGCGCTCCATGCACATTTTGCCCTCCAGGACTTTCCGCTCTTCTTGGATTTCTTGAGGGTGTTGAGCAGGTCGAGCAGAGAGGCTACTGCCTCGTATGCATTGTCTACCAGGATAAGGGTGGGCTGTACCGGCTCCTGTGGCTGGAATGACCTGTTTATTATAATGATGCTTGCCTTGCAGGTGTATAGGTACTGCTCGTATTTGGGATTTGCAAGGAAACAGATGTTTCCGGGCTTTCCGTTTTCAATCTTTGCAACGGAAGAGACTTTTACGTTAGGGTCTCCAACTATCTCGCCGTTGAAATGCTGTGCGATTACTTCTGCTGTAACTTCCATGGATAGGTATTATATATAACAAAGCAAAAGTAATAAAAAAATATGTAATGTGGAAGAGAGGGGATAATTTGCATATGTCATAAATTTTTCTTTCCTTTGCGCTTGAAATGAAAGGCTTGAGGGTGACCGCGTGCGGTTGCCCTTTGTTATATGCATTAAAACTATGATTACATCAGAAGCATTGGGCAGAACAATTGCCAATTATTTGAACGACAACGGATTGTTTCTTGTTGACATTGAGATCTCAAAAGAAAACGACATTACAATTGCCATTGAAAGCAGGGAAGGCGACGTGAAAATTGACAACTGCATTGATATCGACCGCCTTGTTGCAGATGCCTTTGACAGGGATGTTGAGGACTATTCGCTTACCGTAACATCTGCCGGACTGGACCAACCTTTTAAGGTTCTGGACCAATACATTAAGTTCATTGGCAGTGAAGTAGAGGTAGTAGTTAAGGGTGGCGGAAAGATGAAGGGGGTGCTTACATCTGCCAATGAAGCGGGTTTTGAGGTTACAGTGAGCAAGATGGTGAAAGTTGAGGGAAGCAAGAAGAAGGTTCAGCAGGACACCGTTACAGCATATACCTACGAGGGGATAAAATCGTGCAAGCCGGTAATCAAATTCAAATAGAACGTATTAAAATAAAAATAACATAAAGCTAAAAATGGAAGGCCTTAATTTAATAAGCACATTTGCAGAGTTCAAAGAGCTTAAGAACATTGATCGTCCAACAATGATGAGTGTATTGGAGGACATTTTCCGCACTCAGCTTGCCAAAATGTATGGTACAGCAGACAATTTTGATATCATCATCAATATTGACAAGGGCGATTTTGAGATTTGGAGGAACAGAACTGTTGTTGAGACAGTTGAGGATCCTAATACAGAGATTTCAAAAGAGGAGGTTGACAAGATTGACAGCTCTTACGAGATTGGTGAGGAGTTTACCGAGGAGGTTAAGCTTGCCAGCTTTGGCAGAAGGGGTATCCTTAACTTGAGGCAGAATCTGTCGGGAAGAATCATGGATATTGAGAAGGCAAACCTTTTCAATGCATACAGGGACCGCATTGGCGAGATTATCGTGGGTGAGGTTTACCAGGCATGGAAGAAAGAGGTGCTTGTACTTGATGAAGAGGGCAATGAGCTGCTTCTTCCAAAATCAGAGCAGATCCCTTCAGACTTCTTCCGCAAGGGAGAGTCAGTGAGGGCGGTTGTTTCTAGAGTTGAGATGAAGAACAACAACCCTGTGATCATCCTTTCAAGAACTGCTCCTATGTTCCTTGAGAAATTGTTTGAGCAGGAGGTTCCGGAGATTTTTGACGGTCTTATCACCATTAAGAAGATTGTACGTATCCCAGGCGAGAGAGCAAAGGTTGCTGTTGAGTCATATGACGACAGAATTGATCCTGTAGGAGCTTGCGTGGGTGTAAAGGGTTCACGTATCCACGGTATTGTAAGGGAGCTTAAGAACGAGAATATTGATATCATCAACTGGACATCAAATACCCAGCTTTTGGTTCAGAGAGCATTGAGCCCTGCCAAGATTTCTTCAATCAAGATTGAGGAGGGCAGAATCAGCGTATGGCTGAAACCGGGTGAGGTTTCTCTTGCAATTGGAAAGAACGGAAGCAACATCAAGCTTGCCAGCATGCTTGTAGGACAGGAGATTGAAGTATTCAGAGAGCTGGACGAGGAGGAAGAGGATGTATTGTTGAGCGAGTTCAATGATGAGATTGAGCAGTGGGTCATTGATGCCCTTAAAGGCATTGGCTGCGATACTGCCAAGAGCGTACTTGCACTTTCTGTACAGGATATCGTCAAGCGTGCAGACCTTGAGGAGGAGACTGTAATTGAGGTGCAGAGCATCCTTAAATCGGAGTTTGAGGAGGAGAAATAATTTTTGTAGAATTTAAATTGGGGGAAATAATATGACAGAAAACGACAACATCAGAATAGGTAAAGTCCTTAAGGAGTTCAATATTGGAATGGGTACTCTTGTTGAGTTCCTGCACAAGAAAGGCATTAACATAGATTCCAATCCTGGTGCAAAGCTTACAGGTGAGCAGTATTCACTGGTTGCCAAAGAGTTCAAGAAAGAGCAGATTGTGAAGGCAGAATCAAAGAAGGTTGCCATCAAGGTTAAGGACATAACAGACAAGGAGCCTAAAGCCATTGAGGATAAAGAGCCTGAAAAGGAGCTTTTTGTAAAGTCTTCAGTGAGTGAGCCAAAAGGCTTGAAAATAATTGGCAAGATTAATCTCGACGGGCCAAAGGCAGAGCCAAAGGCAGAGGTTAAGCCTGCTGCAAAACCAGAAGTGAAGGCAGAGCCTAAAGTTGAGGAGAAACCAGCTCATCAGCCGGAGGTAAAACCTGTGCAGACCCCTAAAGTGGAGCAGAAGCCTGTACCCCCAACAGCTAAACCACAGCCGGAAGCACCGGTAAAGGAGTCTGAAACAGAAAAGGCTGCCAATTCACACATTGAGACCAAATATCAGCCTCTTGCCGGAATCAAAGTGGTAGACAAGATTGATTTGGATGCTCTTGGAATGGGCGGAAGCGGAAGAAAGGAGAAGACAGACAATAAAGGCAAGGAAAAGAGGGCAAGAATCCACAAGAAGAACGAGAAGGTGGATGTTGCCAAGGAGTCGAAACAGAATAGCGGCAACAAGCCGGGTGCAGGCCAGAACGGCAAGCATCAGGGCGGGCAGCATCCTAATGCCAACGCTGGAAAACAGCAGAACGGCAAGAATCAGAACCAGAACAACAACGGCAAGGGCAACAAGAAAGACAAGTTCAAGCCAGTTAAGGTTGAGGTTGATGAGGATGCAGTACAGAAGCAGATAAAGGAGACCTACCAGAGAATGGTAGAGGGTAAAGGAAAGACCAAAGGCTCTAAATACAGAAAGGAGAAGAGAGAGCAGAACGTTCAGAGAATGATGGAGGAGGAAGAGTTGGAGATGATGAACAGCAACGTACTTAAAGTTACAGAGTTCGTTACTGTAAATGATCTTTCAACAATGATGAACACTCCTGTTATCAAGGTTATTGAGGCTTGTATGAACTTGGGCCTTATGGTGTCTATCAACCAGAGGCTTGATGCAGAGGCGCTGGTTCTTGTTGCAGAGGAGTTCGGCTACAAGATTGAGTTTGTAACTGCAGAGATTCAGGAGACCATTGAGGAGGGCAACGAGGTTGATACTCCGGAGATGCTTGAGGAGAGGCCTCCAATCGTTACTGTGATGGGTCACGTAGATCACGGTAAGACTTCATTGCTTGACTATATCCGTAAGGCAAACGTAATTGCCGGTGAGGCAGGCGGTATTACCCAGCACATTGGTGCTTACAACGTAAAATTGCCTAACGGAAGAAAGATCGCATTCCTTGATACTCCAGGTCATGAGGCGTTTACCGCAATGCGTGCCCGTGGTGCAAAGGTTACCGACTTGGCAATTATCATTGTTGCTGCCGATGACGCCATAATGCCGCAGACCATTGAGGCAATCAGCCACGCACAGGCAGCAGGCTGTCCTATGATCTTTGCAATCAACAAGATTGACAAGCCGGCAGCTAATCCCGACAAGATCAGGGAGCAGCTTTCACAGATGAATATCCTAGTAGAGGACTGGGGCGGAAAATACCAGTGCCAGGAGATCTCTGCAAAACAGGGTATAGGTATTGAGGAGCTTTTGGAGAAGGTATTGCTTGAGGCAGATATGCTTGAGCTTAAGGCAAACCCTAACAAGAAGGCAGTAGGTACAGTTATTGAGTCTTCATTGGATAAAGGTAGAGGTTACCTTGCAACAATCCTTGTACAGGCAGGTACATTGCGCGTTGGCGACGTTATGTTGAGCGGTTGCTACACCGGTAAGGTTAAGGCTATGTTCAACGAGCGCGGACAGAAAGTTGCAGAGGCAGGCCCTTCAACTCCGGTGTCAATCCTAGGCTTGAACGGTGCTCCTAACGCAGGTGAGACTTTCAACGTATTTGATGACGAGAAAGAGGCAAAGGATATTGCAAACAAGAGGGAGCAGCTGTTGCGTATCCAGGGCTTGAGAACCCAGAAGCACATTACCTTGGAGGAGATCGGACGCCGTATTGCAATTGGAAACTTCCAGGAGCTTAACGTTATCATCAAGGGTGACGTGGACGGTTCAATTGAGGCATTGAGCGATTCATTGATCAAGCTTTCAACAGAGGAGATTCACGTAAATGTAATCCACAAGGCTGTGGGTGCAATCTCGGAGTCAGACGTACTGTTGGCTGCAGCATCAAATGCAATCATCATCGGATTCCAGGTAAGGCCTTCTGCAAACGCAAGAAAGCTTGCAGACAACGAGGAGATTGAGATAAGGCTTTACTCTGTAATCTACGATGCCATCAACGAGGTTAAGAGCGGTATTGAAGGTATGCTTGCACCAGAGGAGAAAGAGGAGGTTACTGCTACCGCAGAGGTACGTGAGACCTTCAAGATCTCTAAAGTTGGTACAATTGCCGGCTGTATGGTTAAAGAGGGTAAACTTACCAGAAATGCGAAAGTGCGCGTAATCCGCGACGGTATCGTTATCTACACCGGAAGCCTTGGTTCATTGAAGCGCTTCAAGGACGATGTTAAGGAGGTTAACAGCGGTTACGATTGCGGTTTGAACATCGACGGCTACAACGACATTAAAGTTGGAGACATCGTTGAGGCTTACCAGATTGTTGAGATAAAGAGAACTTTGTAAAAAAGTCACATATAAAAAAGGAAAGCTGATCATTGCGGTCAGCTTTTCTTTTTGCCATAAATTCTTAATTTTGTACAGATAAGCAAAGACAACTATGACAAATATATGCAGCTCCGGTACCGGCCCTATGGTTATGGGTATCCTTAACATAAACAATGAATCCTTTTACAGCAGGAGTCGGCATACTGCACTTGAGGATGTGGATGCCACTCTCTGCAAAATGGTGGAAGATGGTGCGGATATCATTGATGTGGGCGGTGAGTCCACAAGACCGGGGTATGAACAGATTTCAGAGGAAGAAGAAATTGCATTTATTGACTATGGTGATACAACAATTAATGTCCCATCATTATTAGTTGATATTGAATCAGGTAAAGCTGTTATTGCAAAAATAGAAGAAGAAATGAAAAAAATAATAAAAGAAGATTTAGCTATAGAAAGGTTTGAACTTCCAAGGCCAGATGCTTTAAAATTAATGAGT
>CALCHD010000057.1 GCA_937901105.1 uncultured Bacteroidales bacterium
CATATTTGAAGCTTGTGCGCAGGATATTGCCGTTAGGGTATTTTGTTACCGTCTGAAGCAGCTGTGCCAGGTTGTTGTAGTGGTATGATGTCTCTTTGTACTGCTGGGTATCCCCTTCCTGCAATAGCAGATGACGCTCATATTTCAGTTCGGCATGGTTGAGAGCAGACAGGTTTGCTTGGGATACTGTTGCCGTAGCGGCAAAAGCCAGCTCTGATGGCAAGGTGTTCAGATCATTGTATGTGTATCCGTAATACCTTCCACTATAAAGGACCTTTACAATGGAGATATCCTGAGCATTTGCGGGGATATTGGGATTGGAAAGGTTTTCATATTTATTGTGGAATGATGCAGCCTTATACATCTCCTGCAGTGAAGAGCGGTTACGGGTTGTGGAGACAAGAGTCTTCTCCACTATGCGATTGATGTTATCGTAGGTAGTGTATATCCACTGGCCTTTCTCTTTTAAGTTGCCATCCTGGTACATCACCTGGCGTTTTCCTTTGTCGTACACATAATGCTCCTCATCCTTTCCGGGCAGCCGTTTCTCTATCAGGTTTCCCAATCCGTCATATGCGTAGATGTAGGAATACTCCTTGGCCAATTCATCTGAATAGGAGTATGTGTTCCCACTGGCAAGTAGTGTACTACCTTCTGGAGATACAACCCAGAGCAGGCGTCCCAGGGGATCGTAGCTGTAGTAGGTGTCGGCATAGGTGGAGCCGCTGATGAGGGACCGTTGCAGGACTACATTCCCTTTGTGGTTCTTGTACTCTATGGTTACTCCACCATCCTCATCTGTAGCGGTGGTTTTGTACAGTGATGCTGCAGGGTAGTATGATACGGAAAGGGATGCCGTTGATACTATTCCTGGAGTTGAGTAAGAGACTTTCAGTCTCAATACTTCATTCTCTGCATTGGCAGAGTAGGTGTAGGTTATCTTCTTTGATGAGTATGCGCTTCCACTCTTTTGTTGGGCGTTTACCCTTCCAAGAGGGGATGGTTCGTAGATATTGCTGTTAAAGGCACGGGCTCCGTCTGCTGCTGAGTACAGTGAGGTATAGTATGCCTGCTGGGCAGAGAGAGCAGACTGGTCTTTGACCAATGTAGAGCTGCTGCTCTCATACGGCAGATATGCTGTTGCATCTGCTCTCATGTGGGCATCGTAGACTATAGGGGTAACCATGTTCTTCCCTTTTGATGATGCCCCTATCTTTATTACCTGATCCGGGTATCCAAGGCCGTTGTAGAAGGTGATGTCATCATACCAGGTTGTGCCGGCAGCATTGGTATAGATACGTTTGATTATCCAGTTGCCACTGATATTGAACTTTACATCTGTTGGGGTATCTCCGCCTGGATCAGGTTCCGGCTCCGGTTCTGCTGCCCCTTCCTGTTCAATGATGAGGGATTTGGAAGAGTTGCCGCGGATAATGAAAGTACGCCCTTGAGTGAGGGTATTTTCTGGTATGACAAACGTTATGGCAGTAGGGGTAATTTGATGTACATATATCTGGGCGTCATATTCATTTTTGATTTCACTATTGATTAGCTCAATATAGTATTCTGCGTTGAAAGGGATGCCGGGCGGGGTATATGTTACCTCCGCGCTTACTGTTGATTCACCACTGCCAATTGTAACGGTCTGCTCATCGGTGAAGGTGATTTGCTCAATGATGATGACTTTCTCTTCTGCCCTGAGAGGATGCACTATAAATGCAGACAGCAGAATGATGAATAGTATTTTGTGAATTATAGTTTTCATTGTTGCAGGAGTTAAGTTGGGTTAGTTGACTATTGTCTGTTGTCGGGAGAATAGTAGTTGCTTCCCTGCTTGCTGGAAATATGGTTGAGTATGTCCATCAGCTTTCCTGTGCTGTTGTAGGTGTAGGTCTCTGTGGAGCCGTTGGGGTATCTTACCTTTGTGAGCCCTATGAGAGGGTTGTAGTGGTAGGTGGTGAGCACCTTGTTGCCGTTGCTGTTGAAAGCATAAAGGTTAATAGAGGCTCTGCCGTAAACACCGGAGTATACTTCGGAACGCTCCATAATAGGATTGCGG
>CALCHD010000058.1 GCA_937901105.1 uncultured Bacteroidales bacterium
CGCCACTCCGGGTGCTGTTCCGATGGCTGGCTTTCCGCACCACTCCTTGGAAACTTATCTTCCTCGCCTCGTTCGTTCTGGTTATAAAGTGGCAGTATGCGATCAGCTTGAGGATCCTAAGCTGACCAAGAAGATCGTAAAGAGGGGTGTTACAGAACTTGTCACTCCAGGTATAGCCTATAGCGAGCAGCTGCTCAGCCAGAAGGAGAACAACTTCCTTGGTGCGGTGTACTTCAAAGGAGACAAGGGGGGCGTGGCATTCCTTGATATCTCTACAGGAGAGTTCAAGGTGGCAGAGGGTACCCTTGATTACATTGAGGTGCTTCTCTCAAACTTTGCCCCTAAGGAGATTGTACTGCAGAAAGGTTACCAGTGCGGCTTCAGGGAGCGTTTTGGCAGCAATTACTACATTTCAACCATGGATGAGTGGGCATTTGTTCCAAGTGCCTGCGAAGACAAGCTCAAGAAACAGTTCTCGCTAACTTCATTGAAAGGTTTTGGTGTTGAGGGGCTGCAGCTGGGTACAACCGCTGCGGGTGCAATCCTCTTCTACCTTGAGCAGAACCAGAACACCGGCGTAGCCCATCTGTGCTCAATCTCCCGTATAGACAGAGGAAGTTTTGTGTGGATGGACCGCTTCACTTTCCGCAACCTTGAGATATTCGGGTCAACCGCCGGAAAAGATGGTGTGAGCCTGCTGGATGTAATGGACAAAACCTCTTCCCCTCTTGGAGGAAGAATGCTCCGCAACTGGCTCTCAATGCCGTTGAAGGATTTGGATGAAATTAACAGGAGACACTCCGTAGTGGAGAGTTTCGTAGACTATGCAGTTGCCCGTGAGGAACTTCAGGAGAGGCTTTCGCAGATAGGTGACCTGGAGCGCATCATCTCCCGTGCCGCAGCAGGAAAGATTGCCCCAAGGGAGATCATACAGCTCAAGCGTGGCCTTGAGCAGATGGAGCCTATAAAGGACATCTGTACCCAATTGGGTGGGGATACTGCAGACCTGTCGGGAGGAATAAGGATTTTCAATGAACTGTATGAGTTCATAGGGAAGCATATGTTGCCTGAGCCTGCAAATGCATTTGGCAAGGGTGATATCATTGCAGATGGGGTTTGCGCGGAACTGGATGAGTTGAGGCAGATTGCCCGCCATGGAAAGGATTACCTTCTGCAGGTGCAGCAGCGGGAGAGCGACCGCACCGGAATCCCTTCATTGAAAATAAGCTACAACAACGTATTCGGATACTATCTGGAGGTGAGGAACACCCATAAGGATAAGGTTCCCGACGATTGGATCCGCAAGCAGACTCTTGTGAATGCGGAGAGGTACATTACCCAGGAGCTGAAGGAGTATGAGGAGAAGATTTTGGGTGCCGAGGAGAAGATAAGTTCCCTTGAGCAGCAGATCTACCACCAGGTGGTTATGGCCATCCAGAAGGAGATTGCCGGAATACAGCTCAGCTGCAACACATTGGCGCAGATCGACTGTCTTGTGGGATTTGCAGTGCTGGCATGTGACAGGAAATATTGCCGTCCGCAGATGAATGACGGCTATAAACTTGAGATAGAGCAGGGCAGGCACCCTGTAATTGAGACCCTTATGGAGGTGGGTGAGGAGTATGTGGCCAACGATATATGGCTGGATAACGATACCCAGCAGGTGATTATCCTTACAGGTCCCAACATGGCCGGTAAGAGTGCCCTGTTGCGCCAGACCGCCCTTATAGTGCTTATGGCGCAGGTGGGAAGCTTTGTCCCTGCATCG
>CALCHD010000059.1 GCA_937901105.1 uncultured Bacteroidales bacterium
GTGTTAACCTATACTACAACGGATGGAGAAGAATTTTTGATGGAGTTGGAGCATCCGGAATTGAAGAATAGTTTCATGAGAGATAACCAGAAGATAAAGAGTGTGAAAATTCCTTATGGAGTAGTATCAATTGGCCGTAGAGCATTTGAGGGATGTGAAGCGCTAGAGGAGGTTTTTATACCTTGCTCCGTTGAGAAAATAGGAGCAGATGCTTTTTATAAGGACAAATCCTTAAAGGTTGTAGTTCTTCCCGACAATATCACAGAAATGGAGGAGGGTGTGTTTGCATTATGTGAAAATTTGGAATCAGTGCGGATGCCAAAGGGGTTGGTGAAGGTGCCCAAAGATTTCTGTAATCAGTGTTCAATGTTAAAGAATGTAGAAATGCATCCGGATGTGATGGAGATAGGGGAACGGGCCTTCTACAGATGTACGTCGTTAAAGAGCATAGATCTTCCATATGGCATGGAAAAAATTGGTGAGGAAGCATTCCAAGGATGTGCTTTATTAATTGGTGTTGAGTTTCCGTCTACACTTAAAAGTCTTGGGTACAGTGCCTTTGCGGAATGTTCTTCAATAAAAGAGGTGTCTGTGCCATCTGGGATCGCAGATTTTGGGCACTTGGTTTTTGGACGCTGTGTTTCATTGGAAAAAGCTGCATTGCAGAATGGAATAAAAGAAGTGCCGGATGCAATGTTCAGTGCATGTGAGTCTCTTAAGGAGCTTTATCTTCCGGAAAGTATTGAGGCATATGGTGCATCCGCTTTTGAGGTAACTGCTTTTGAAGAGTTTACAGTATCGGAGGGAGTAAAGATTATCAATGATTATGTATTTAACAGTTGTAAAAAACTGGAACGGATATATATGCCCAACACTGTGCAGATGATATATAGTGGTGCATTCCAAGGGTGCGACGGACTGGTAAAAGTTGAAGTGCCGGAATCCGTAACTTTTTTGGGTGATTATGTGTTCAACGGGTGTGACAAACTTGAGGAGGTTATAATTAGAGCTCCGTTAACTCATATATGGGAAGGGGCGTTCAATGGTTGCGGTGCCCTTAAAGTGATTGAACTATATGCTGATGTTCCACCTGAACTTGAAAATGGCGCATTTGAAAAACAAGGGGATAAGATCCTTAAAGTGCCTAGAAAGAGTGTGGATGCATATAAAAGATCAAGGTTCGCAGATTATTTTTCAACTATAGAGTCTCTATAGACAGAATATGACTGGCGTATGAAACAGTTGCTGGAAAAAGTAAAATGCATTGCGTTTGATGCAGATGACACTTTGTGGGTAAATGAGCCTTATTTTCGTGAGGCGGAGGCGGAGTATTGCCGTGTTTTGGGGCGTTTTGCGCAGTCGCAGGAGATAATTGGCACATTATATCAGACAGAGCTGAAAAACCTGGCTCCATATGGATATGGTGCCAAGGCGTTTACCATTTCCCTTATGGAGACTGCGATAGGATTTAGCAACAGGGGTGAGCATGAGGGGATTGAACCTCTCAAGCCTTCAGAAATGGAGGAGGTGATAAGGATAGGCACATCGCTTATCAATGTCCCTATGGAGGTGCTTCCGGGGGTGGGGAAGCTGCTGGAGAAGCTGCGGGCTGCCGGCAGGCATCAGCTTGTGGTGGCAACAAAAGGTGACCTTCTTGACCAGAACCGCAAACTGCAGCGTTCAGGACTGGCGGGGCATTTCAATCTGGTGGAGGTTATGTATGACAAGAATGAAGAGACTTACCTTACCCTTCTGAAGAAATTGGGATGCAGACCGGAGGAATTCCTTATGATTGGCAACTCAATGAAGTCTGATATTCTTCCAGTACTCAATATTGGAGCATATGGCATATATATCCCGTTCCATTCAACTTGGGAGCATGAAAAGGTAGAAGGTGAGGTGAATCATCCCAATCTCCGTTCTTGCAGCAATTGTGAGGAACTGCTGGAAATGTTCTAGAATTTGAACTCAATTCCAAGGTTTACCACCCAGGCTGTATTTTTCTCTCCAAGATAGTTTTCCTTGTGGTTGAGGCGCCAGTATGTGTCAACCCTGAACATCCTGAAGATGTTGGTGATGCCGGCTCCTGCCTCAAAATAAGGTTTTTTCACACCAGTCATCCCTGCAGGGAACAGAAGATAAGGGGTATCTGTTCCGGCAATGGCTTTTCCTGTTGCAGGGTCTGTAATTGATGCAATATGTGCGGCGCTTCCGTTGTTCTTGTCAGAAATGTTGCCTACAACTCCCCTGAAGGAGATCACCTCCCTCCACTTGAGCCTTTTCAATAGCGGAATCTTTCCAAGGAAATATCCCTTGAAGTTGTGCTCATAGAAGAACTGGGCCCAGGTGTCTGACGCAAATTCATAGAAATCCAGACAGGCAAATGCTCCTGGCGAGAAAAAGTATGTACCGTTGCCTTCGTGCAGCTTGAGCATCGGATATGGGACTTTCCCCCAAATCTTGCCTGCCTTTACCCTTATGTATGAGGTGCCGAATGGCGGCATGGCCAAATCATAGCTGATTCCCAGTTCTGCGCGGTAGAACTCCGGACTGTTGCGGAGTGCATCTTTGATGCCCATCTTAAAGTCTGCGGCAATTATTGGGTAGTCAGAGGCCAGATATGTCTTGTCAAAGTGGTCTCTGCTTACCATTTCGTTCCAGCTCATCCTTATGCCCATCCCTATGGTGGCACTCCTTACGGCCCCCACTCGTGTGCTGTCGGGAGTAAACATCTGGACATATTCATTGCTCCCTATCCGGTTGGTCTCTGCGGTGAAGATTGTGGAGAGGCCATCCTTCCACTCGTGTTCGTATGAAAGGGTTCCGCGGTTTACCATACTCAAGCGCTGGCTGTTTCCCTTGGAGAGGATAGATCCCATGATGTTTCCCTCTGTAAAGGCATCGTCGGAGGTTCCAAGCTGCAGTGCATCACGCCGGTAGCTGGCGGTGAGCTTCCGGGTAGGCTGCTTGTCAAACATATATTCTGCCGTTCCGCCCCCTTTGAAGGCATTGTCCTTTGTGCCGTATGCCACATATCCGCTGTAGCGCACCTTTTTGCTCCACTCATCTGTTGTGCGCATGCCAAACTGGAATCGGGCCCCTTCAAGGTTGTTGAAGCTGAAGAGCTTATAGTAAGGGCCTATCTCAATATTGCCTGTTTCGTAGTACCCTCCAAAAAGTGTGGACACTACGTTGTACAAGGTGTTGTAGATAGGAACATTCTTGATGGAATCAACCATATTGTAGATGTTCTGCTCTTTTTGGGTAAGGGCGTAGGGGCGCTCTTTTTCCCAGTAGGCAGGGTCGTTGTTGAGGACATCCTCGTCAAATACCACATTGGTGCTGTACTTGAGGATTTCTGCAGGAATCTCCTGCCCCAAGAGAATATTTGAGTAGTTTACTTCCCTGTTTCCCAGGAAAGATACAAGCTTTGAGGAGTCGCTCATTGAAACTGCAAAATCTACGTACAGCCTGTCTGACTTCTTGAACCAGGTTGAGTCATCCACAAGCTGGCTCTCCACATCAATTGCCATATCCCTCACCCAGTTTACGTTAAGCCCCTTCATCATCTTTACATGTGCACTCTGCAGGGCCATGGTAGATGAATCTATGGCAAATTCGCCGTCAAGAACAGGGGTGGACTTTCCCTTTGGGTGGAACCTTACCTTGTAGGTCTTCCTTCCGTCTATCTCCAGACTGTCTACAAGATAATAGTTGTAGTACATGAATCCGTGGTCATTGAGAGGAGAGGCGAACTTTATGTAGAATATGTCTATGAAGTTGTCGTACAGGTTCACATTAGCATGCAAATGCCCGGTGAACTGTGCAAGGGAGTAGTCTTCCTCTATTCCCGATATTCTGCTGGCATCTATCACCTCCCTTGAGAGAGGGGGATTTTTCCTTTTGTAGAACCTTGCGTTTGACTCGGTGATCATTATTGGAAGGTATGGTATTCCCGATATTGCAGAGGTGTCCATATATTCCTCCACAAACCCGAAGTTCTTTTTAAGGATCTTGTTCTGCAGGAAGGGGTCTATATTGGCAATGTCAAGCTCCATCTTGCTGTACACCTTGCCCTGCGAACTCTCCTGATTGTCGGGATTATTGTACTTTTTCCTCTCAAGAACCTTGTGCATGAAGGCTTTTATTCTCCGGTCATCCGCCTTTACAGTTACCCCTTCAAGTGCAAATGAGAGTGGTGTAAGGTTGAAGTCTGCCTGGGTAAAGCCCCCAACGGCAATTTTGTGTTCAAGGGTTTCATAGCCCAGCATTTCTGCCTTTATTAAGGCCGGCACGCTCTGGCGGGTTTCAATTGTGTACTGTCCGTCAAAGTCTGTGGTTACTCCAATTGTGGTGCCGGGAAACCATATGTTTACAAATGGGAGGGGTTCACCTGTGGATGCATCTGTAACTGTACCCTTTACTTTTGTGGTCTGGGCAATTGCAGTTGTGGCCGCAATGAGCATGGCGAATATGTAAAACAGACTCTTTTTCATCCCTCTTTTCAAGCAGGGTGCAAAAGTATTCTATTTTATTCAATTTGAATAG
>CALCHD010000060.1 GCA_937901105.1 uncultured Bacteroidales bacterium
CAAAGATTTCTCCTGCCACAAACAGGTGACGCAGATATGCCTTGGTATATGTATGGTCCACGAATGATGTTCCCTTCGGATCGAGCGGAGAGAAATCGTCCGCCCACTTCTTGTTCTTCATATTCATGATTCCATCCCACGTAAACAGCATTCCGTTCCTGCCGTTACGGGTTGGCATCACACAGTCAAACATGTCAATGCCCCTTGCAATGCCTTCAAGCAAGTTAGCAGGTGTTCCTACACCCATCAGATATCTCGGCTTTTCCTTTGGAAGAATAGGGTCAAGCACCTCAAGCATCTGATACATCTGCTCCGTAGGCTCTCCTACAGAAAGGCCTCCAATTGCATATCCGTCCCTGTCAAGCGCCACGGCGTGCTCCGCCGCCATCCTTCTCAAATCCGGGTATACGCATCCCTGAACTATCGGGAAGAAGAACTGCCTGTATCCGTAAAGGGGCTCTGTAGAATCAAATCTCTTAAGACATCTTTCAAGCCACCTCTGGGTAAGCTTCAATGAATTCAGTGCGTACGCATGGGTAGCATCTCCTGGAGTGCACTCATCCAGGGCCATGATGATGTCTGCTCCAATGATCCTCTGCGTATCAACGTTGTTCTCCGGAGTGAATGTATGCTTTGAACCGTCAATATGCGAGCGGAAAGTACATCCGTCCTCTGTAAGCTTCCTGTTTGCCGCCAATGAGAATACCTGGAATCCGCCGCTGTCGGTAAGCATAGGCCTGTCCCATGAGATGAACTTGTGCAGGCCGCCTGCCTTGTTGATGATATCAAGGCCAGGACGCAAATACAGATGATATGTATTGCCAAGAATTATCTGGGCATTGATGTCATCCCTCAAATCCCTATGATATACACCCTTTACAGAACCTACAGTTCCTACAGGCATGAAGATAGGGGTTTCTATTACTCCATGGTCTGTATACAGCAGGCCGCATCTTGCAGAACTCTGCGGATCTTGTGCTATTCTCTCAAAATTCATATTCTCATCTCCTATAAACGGCAAAAATAATAAAAATAACTTATATTTGCGTAGCACACTATTGTAACAGGCACAGGAAATGAAACGGATAAGATTGGATATAGGGGCACTCACAGCTTCACCAGACAACGGCGGAAGCTTTACATTCTTCTTATACAGGGAGGGCATGGACAAATGTCTGCCAGTAAAGCTCACTCCTCCCGACATGCATGCTGTACTCTCAAACTTCAACCAGCAGCAGCCGCAGGAGACCCCAACCGTACAGAACCTGTTCTTCTCAACAATGCAGCAGTTCAGGATTGAGCTGCTGGAGGCAACGGTAACACGTGATGAGGAGCATGATGCATTTACCTGCGAGCTCCTGTTCTTTGACGGGGAGAAAGAGGTGAAGCAGACCTCCGGCTTCATAGACGGAGTAATTCTTGCCAAGGCGTTTGCCTGCCCCATCTACATAGATGAAGAGCTGATGGAGAGGTTCTCGTCTCAGATTGACCTGGTATCAGAAAAGATAGTAAAGAAAGAGATCCACATGCAGAAGCTCAAGGAGGAGCTTTCCAATGCCATAGCAGCTGAAGATTATGAAAGGGCTGCCAAGATAAAAAAGGCAATTGAAGAACTGGATGAGGAGAAATAACAGCAACCACATGAAAAAATTCTTCCCCGCAATTCTTTTTGCTCTACTGCTGTGCAGCCCTCTGCTTGCACAAGGGGGAGCGGATTCCGGCATATATAAGGAGATCCTGGCAGAAAGGTCATTGAACATTTCTTTCATGTCAATTGTGCGTGGTGCCATAGGAATGGCCACAGTCATTTTAATGTGCTGGATATTCAGCACAAACCGCAAGGCCATATGTTGGGGTACAGTGGCAAAGGCACTGCTGCTGCAGCTGCTTATAGCCGTTTCAGTGCTTGCTTTCCCAGCTGTTCAGACAATTTTTGAAGCATTGGGCAGCGCCTTCATATCTGTCCTCTCCTGGACAAAGGCCGGCTCCAGCTTCCTGTTCGGCAGCCTGATGGATACATCAAAATTCGGATATGTATTCGTTTTCCAGATTCTTCCTACAATCGTATTTTTCTCGGCCTTGATGAGCCTGTTCTTCTACTTGGGAATAATGCAGAAGATTGTATGGGTTATGGGATGGGTGCTGGCAAAAATCATAAAGCTGTCGGGAGCAGAAGCCCTTACATGCGCCGGAAATGTCTTCCTTGGCCAGTCTGAAGCACCGCTTATGGTAAAGGAGTATGTTCCAAAAATGACCGCCAGTGAGCTTGTCCTTATAATGACATCCGGCATGGCAACAATGTCGGGAGGAGTGCTGGCGGCATATATAGGCATGCTGGGTGGCGGGGACACGGTTCTGGAGCTGGAGTTTGCAAAGCATCTCCTTTCTGCATCTGTTATGGCAGCACCTGGAGCAATTGCCCTTTCCAAGATAATTGTACCCCAGACAAAAGATATTGACAACTCACTTAATGTATCCAAGGACAAGCTTGGGAAGAACGTATTGGATGCCATCTCAAACGGCACTGCAGATGGCCTTAAAATGGCAGCAAACATAGCAGCCCTACTGCTGGTGTTCTATGCCCTCATTGCCGGAGCCAATGCACTGCTGGGATGGATAAGCTTCCCTGCTATGGATGCCTGGATTGGGGATTTGTCGGGAGGAAGATATACAGACCTCTCCCTGCAGGCTATTCTGGCATTTGTGTTCTATCCTGTGATATGGCTTACAGGTGTCCCTGCAGAGGATATAGGGCTGGTAGGCAGACTGTTTGGAGAGAAACTTATCCTTACCGAGTTTGTGGGTTACCAGAGTATGGCACAGATGCTCCACCAGGGGGCATTCTCCTGTGCAAAATCTGCAGTAATGGCAGCTTATGTACTTTGTGGATTTGCAAACTTTGCATCGGTGGGAATCGTTATTGGCGCAGTGGGAGGCATCGCTCCAAACAAGAAGGATATACTTACAAAATACGGATTGAGGGCACTTCTGGCATCTTCTCTGGTAGCGCTTGTATCTGCAGCCATGATGGGAATGTTCATGTAGCCGGAGCCCGTACCCCGCGTGAAGATACGCCTTGCCGAAAAAGACAAGAGATAGAGCAGCTCAAAAGTATCTAATCTGAAGCAAACGCCCCCGTTAGAATTACTCTAGCGGGGGCTGCTCATTCATAAAGGTGGCTTATAAGAGCCTCCAATTCTTTATATTATATCTTCTAGTACTCTCCGTTCTCCACTTTCTTCTTGCATGCAGCCAGCATATCGTCAATTACTGCATCCATTCCCCATTTAGGGTTCCATCCCCACTCCTCTCTTGCACATGAGTCATCAAGGCAGTCTGGCCATGAAGCGGAAATCTGTGCCTTAACAGGGTCAATCTCATAATTCCATGTAAATGAAGGGACACGTTTCTTTATCTCTGTAAACAGCTGCTCCGGCGTAAAGCTCATTGAGGTTACATTAAAGCTGTTCCTATGTACAAGCTTGTCGGGATCCGCCTCCATAAGCTGTGTCATTGCCTCAAGTGCATCCGGCATGTACAGCATATCCATATATGTATCCTGCGGCACCTCACATGTATATTTGCCACGTTTTGCCACCTCATAGAATACCTCTACTGCATAGTCTGTTGTACCGCCGCCAGGAAGGGCTCCGTTTGAGATGATTCCTGGGAAGCGAACACTTCTGGAATCCACACCAAAACGGTGGTGGTAATAGTCACTCAACATCTCTCCAGTTACCTTACACACGCCATAGATGGTATTTGGCCTCATCACTGTGTCCTGTGGGGTCTTGTAATGAGGGGTATTCTCTCCAAAAGCGCCAATAGAGCTTGGGGTAAAGATTGCACACTTGTACTCATGTGCAATGTTCAGCGAGTTAAGCAGCGCTCCCATGTTGATGTTCCATGCAAGCTGCGGATTTTTTTCTCCAGTTGCTGAAAGCAAAGCCACAAGGTTGTATATTGTATCAATCTCCTCACTCTTCACAAATTTTGCATATGCCTCCATTTCAAGGGCATTCATTACTACCGCCCTGCTGGTCTCCCCTAATTTGGAAACTATTTCAGGCCTCAAGTCGGCTGCAATCACATTGTCATATCCATAATTCTTCTGCAAATGAGGAACCAGCTCCGTACCAATCTGGCCACCTGCACCAAGTACCAAAATCTTTTTCATTGTTGAGTGTATATGGTTATTTCATTCTATTACCTATACAAATGTAATAATTTTCTGTTCACGTTATGTTTTTTTGAATAGTTTATTAGTAAAAACTTTATTTTTGTATCATGTCAACAACAGGAGCTGAAATATACAGTAAAGTTGCACAGATGGCTGCAGAACTGGGGTTTGCTGATTTCGGATGTGCCCGTACAGGGGTATTGCCCTCTGCAGTACAGCAACATTATATGGAGGCCCTTGAGCAGGGGCGCTTTGCCAGGATGGAGTATCTTGGGAAGAATCTGGAGAAGAGGTTCAACCCCTCCCTGCTTGTTGAAGGAGCCCGTTCAATACTGGTATTTCTTGCGCCATACTCACTTCCTGACAACATCCAGGCTCCAGTAGGGATAGCGCAGTTTGCCCTTGGAACAGATTATCATATAGTAATCAAGGAGAAGCTTTTCACCATAATGAAAAAGATTCAGGAGATGGACCCCTCTTTTCAGGGAAGGGCTTTTACAGACTCCGCCCCAGTTATGGAACGGTATTGGGCTGTGGAGGCCGGGCTTGGATGGATTGGAAAGAACAATTTCCTTATAAGCAGACAGAACGGAATAAAGAACCTGATAGGAACTGTAATCTGTAACCTGGAAATTCCGGCAACAGCTGATATCCTGCCCCAGAAAATGCTCCA
>CALCHD010000061.1 GCA_937901105.1 uncultured Bacteroidales bacterium
CAGATGTACAGCCGTCTTGAGGAGAGTTTTACAATTGAGGACAAATGCCAGTTGCTGGACAACTGGAACGTGAAATATGGCGGCAGGTACATAGACAACAGAACGCCGGAGTACATTGCCAGACTCTCCATAAAAAGGGGGAACCCAAATGTACAGCTGATGTTCCTCCATACATACAACACTGATTTCAACAAGCAGATATCTGCTATGGAAAACAGTTATAAAAGCCTTGTGGAGAGGGTGTGCAGTGTTCCTTTCATCAGGGAAAAAGCCGTTGACGCAGGAGCCCAGTTGCGGATTTGGTACTTCAATGACAGGAATGTGAATGACTACCTTCACCTTCTGGCTGTTGAGGGGTTGCGACGGGCAGACATCTACGGAATATCGTGGAGTGATCTTAAAAATTCCGTTCTGGTGGAGTACAGGGCCCGCAGAGGGTGGAACATGTATCTTCTTCTTCCCGATAACCGGCTGGTTATGCTCATTGAGGACGGTTGGAAATACAATTATGGAGGGGCAGTAATAGGTGCTCCCCTAAAGGTACTTCTTTAAAGAAACTGTGACGCCTCTTCCCAGACACAATCGTCGGGAGAATGCCACAGGAGGGATACCTCGTGGAGAATTTGCTCCTTGAGGGTCTCCAGCTGTGCCTGGGAGATGCGGCTGGTGATGTGGATGCCGCGCCAGATCTCCTTAAGGGCTGAGATGGCGGTGCGCTCCTGGCCCGATTCCCTGCAGAATGCTGCAAAGGCAATGGCCTGCGAGGCGCCGTGGAAGGTGAAGCTCATATGCTCCAATGAGTATTTCTGCTCAAGGATAAGCTCTGCAAGGGCAGAGGGAGAGAGCTTGAGCTCTCCGTGAGGGTTGCATGAGGCAACCTTTACATAGGCGTTGCATGAAGCAACTTTTTCTGAATATGTTGTGTACATAAAAAAAGATGACAAAAAGGTATTTCCGGCGCGCATCCAGCTCCTTTTGTGTCATCCTTTTTTTTTGCGTGCCCAGAACAAGACTCGAACTTGCACACCGTAACCGGCACCACCCCCTCAAAGTGGCGTGTCTACCAATTTCACCATCTGGGCCTTTGAGTGGTGCAAATATAAGTACTTTTTTGGGGGTTTTCCAAACCTTTTTGCAAAAAAAATGTTATATTAGCAGACTAGATTTAACAATTAAAACGTAACCGTGCATGGTAGAGCTTTATGAGAGCAAGATCAGCCAGACAGAGGATCTGGTTGATATCGCAGACTTCCTTACAGAGGATCCACAGTACAAGAAGAGTGTAAAGAAATATATAGACAATCCTTTTGATGCAGATGTTGAGAGGGTTGGCAAAGGTACTTTTACTGTTGCAGTTTCAAAGGCGGAATCTCCGTCTCTTGACAAGTTTGACCCTGCAACTGCAGTTACAAAGGCAACCACAGAGGCCCTTGCAAAACTTGCGTGTACAGGCGCCCGCTTCCTTACAACAAAGAATGTGGATGACCGCAGGATAAATGCCCTTGGACTTGTAAAGGACAAGAAGAAGGTGACATCAATGGCGTTTGATGCCAAGGGTGATACAATCTATCTTGTGGGAAAGATTGATGACGATTCTGATTTCCAGATTAACAACAATACCCTCAATGCAATCCTTAAGGCAATTGAGAAAGACCTTATAACTAGTGCCCATCATATTTCATCCAACGGACTTTTTATCTCGCTGCTGGAGTGCTGTGCCCCTAATGAGCTGGGCTTTGATATCACCGGTGATGCAGAGTATGAAGACAAGGAGTTCCTTTTCGGGCGCAGCCGTCATCTGGCAATCATCACTGTAAATGATGAGCAGGAGAATGAGCTTGTGGATTTCCTTTTCAATGAGGAGGTTCCAATCACCCTTCTGGGCCATGTTACCAAAGGTGAGTTGAGGATGGATGACCTTTCATTCGGATATATAGAGGACTATATTCAGGAGTAGCAGGGCAAGCTCACTGCGCATGCAATCACAGGTGCAATGTTTGGGAACGGGTGGCAGATAATCTCCGCGGTTCTGTATATGATGAACCTGCTCCTGGCAGTGTATGCTGCCTGGGCAATGATTATGCGCCGCCAGGACCCTGTAAGAACCCTCTCATGGGTTGCTGTACTTATACTTCTTCCGTACATAGGGCTGCTGCTCTATTTCTTCTTTGGCATGCATTACCGCAAGAGAAGGCTCTATAAGGTAAAGGGCGATGCCGAGTACCGTTACAGGAAGGAGGTTTCCCATATGCAGAGGGAGTTCATAAAGATGAACCCGCAGGTTCTGGGTGAGCTTGAGCCTTACAAGAGGCTCATATTCCAGAATTTGAGGAACAGCTACACCCCTGTGGAGAACAACAGTTCCATTGATTTCTATTTTACCGGGCGGGAGGCGCTGGATGCAATGTATGCAGCTATTGAAGCGGCAGAGTGCCATATCCACCTTCAGTCGTATATCTTTCTTGATGACAAGACCGGAACCCGTTTTGCAGAGCTCCTTATGAAGAAGGCGCAGGAGGGGATAGAGGTGCGTGTCATTTATGACGGTCTTGGAAGCATTTCCCTTAAGAAGGAATTCGTGGAGAAGATGGAGGCTGCAGGGGTGGAGATGCTGTGCTTTGCCAAAATCAGCCTGCCTGTGCTCAAGTCAAATGTCAATTACCGTAACCACCGCAAGATTCTGGTGGTGGACGGCAAGACCGGTTTCCTGGGCGGGGTTAACATTGCAGACCGCTATTATTACGGTAATGACCTTGGCAACTGGCACGATACCCATATGAAAATTGCTGGAGAGGGAGTTATATCTCTCCAGACAAGTTTCCTTCTCGACCGCTACTTCATCCTCAACCGCAAATTGAAGAAGAAGAGAAAATACTTCCCGCAGCTGCAGATAAAGGCAAGGGAGGGGGAGCATTCAGAAAAGCATATTGGAACGCAGACTCTTGTTTGTGGTCCCGACAGCAACTGGGCAAGCATCATGCAGTGCTTCTTCAGTGCAGTGACAATGGCCCGCAAGCATATCTACATTGTATCACCATACTTTACCCCAAATGAATCTGTTTTGAACGCCATTAAGATAGCGGCCTTGGGAAATATTGATGTCAGGATCATGCTTCCGGAAAAATCAGATACCAGACTGGCCCATTACAGCACAATGTCGTACATCAGCGAGCTGCTTGAGGCGGGTGTGAAGATATATCTTTTCAAGAAAGGGTTCAACCACTCAAAAGTGGTGAGCATAGACGGGGAGCTCTGCATTGTGGGGTCGGCCAATATGGATATGAGGAGTTTTGAACACAACTTTGAGATACTCTCTGTGATTTATGATAAGGAGTGTACCCAGGTAATTGAGAACCAGTTTGTTCAGGATTCCCAGGCCTGTATCCAGGTAAACCGTGGCAAATGGGCAAAAAGGGGAAAAAGGGAGAAGATTGCCGAGAGTGTTGCCAGATTGTGCTCCCCTTTATTGTAGAGATGCTAAAATATGTTAAATTTGTCGGGAAGAAGAAAGAAAATCAGAGACTATAAATAACTTAAAATTCAAAAACAATGGAAAATAAACAGAAAAACTATGTGTTGCCTATAGCAATCATGTTTGCATTGTTCTTTATGATTGCATTCGTTACAGGTTTGCAGAATCCGTTTGGAGTAATTGTAAAGAACCAGTTTGGCGCTTCGTCATTCCTTTCACAGCTTGGTAACCTTGCCAACTTTATTGCTTATGCCTGTATGGGTATCCCTGCAGGTTATATGTTGAGCAAGATCGGCTACAAGAAGACTGCTCTTCTTGCTGTTGTGATTGGCTTTGCGGGAGTTGCGGTAACTTATGTTTCAGGTAAGGCGGAGAGCTTTGGCATCTACCTTTGCGGTGCGTTCGTTTCAGGTTTCTCAATGTGTATGCTCAATACAGTTGTAAACCCTATGCTCAACACCCTTGGCGGTGGCGGAAACAAAGGTAACCAGCTTATCCAGTTTGCAGGTGTGTGCAACTCTACTGCTGCTACTATCGTTCCAGTGCTTGTAGGTTACCTTATGGGTTCCAACGAGGCTGCAAGAACTATTGCAAAAGCTAACCCTGCATTGTTCATTGCAATGGGAATCTTTGCTTTGGCATTCGTAGTATTGGCTGTTTCAAATATCCCTGAACCTGCTTATGAGAGCGCTTCTAAAGAGGAGAAATCTGCAGATGGCAAGAAATACAGCGCAATGAGCTTCCGTCACTTTGTATTGGGTATTATTGCAATCTTCATTTATGTAGGTGTTGAGGTGGGTATTCCTAACATCAGCAACCTTTATATGACCCAGGAGCTTGGCATTGATCCTGCTATGGCGGGCAGCTTGGTTGGTACTTACTGGTTCCTGATGCTTGTAGGCCGTCTTGTAGGTGGTACAATTGCAGGTAAAGTTTCAAGCAAGGCTATGCTTACTACAGTGAGCGGCATTGCATTGCTATTCGTTTTGGCTGCAATCTTCACTTCAGTTGACACTAAAGTCATGATG
>CALCHD010000062.1 GCA_937901105.1 uncultured Bacteroidales bacterium
GGTTGTGTGGGTTCTTTGTTGACTCGTTGAGAGGGTTTGGAGTACGGATACCTGCTACAACGTCCTCACCCTGAGCGTTGATAAGCCACTCGCCGTAGAACTTGTTGTCACCGTTAGCCGGGTTACGTGAGAATGCAACACCTGTAGCAGAGTTGTCACCCATGTTACCGAATACCATTGACTGAACGTTTACTGCAGTACCCCACTCGTCAGGAATACCCTCAATTCTTCTGTATGCGATAGCTCTCTTACCGTTCCATGATTTGAATACGGCGCCGATACCGCCCCATAGCTGCTCATAAGCATCGTCTGGGAATGGTTTGCCTAGCTCTTGTTTTACTCTGATCTTGAAATCCTCGCAAAGCTGCATCAGGTCCTCAGTAGTAAGGTCAGTGTCAGAAGCGTAGCCTTTGTCTTTCTTAACTTTGTGCAACATTCTGTCCAACTGAACTCTGATACCGTTACCCTCCTCTGGCTCGATACCCTCAGCTTTCTCCATTACAACGTCTGAATACATCATGATCAAACGTCTGTAAGCATCATAAACAAAACGAGGATTACCAGTTTTAGCGATAAGGCCAGGGATAGTTGCAGAACATAGACCAATGTTAAGAACTGTCTCCATCATACCAGGCATAGAGCTTCTTGCACCTGAACGGCAAGATACTAGAAGTGGAGAAGTAGGGTCACCGAATTTCATGCCCATTACCTCCTCGGTAGCAGCCATAGCAGCATTTACCTCAGCCTCCAACTCTTTAGGGTAGTTACAACCATTTTTGTAGTACTCTGTACAACAGTCAGTTGTAATAGTAAAACCTGCAGGAACCGGAATCTCCAGTTTGCACATCTCAGCAAGGTTAGCACCTTTACCGCCAAGAAGGTTTTTCATGCTTCCATCGCCGTCGGCAGTTTTACCACCAAAACGATAAACTCTCTTGATTTCTGACATAATTAAATGAAATTAAATATTGTTTGGTTATAAATAGTCATTTTTAGAAAAATGCGGTACAAAAATATAAAAAAAATCCTAAAAAAAGAAGAAAAATTACCGCCTGTCACCCCTTTCATCCCATCCTATGGTTATCCCTAATCCCGACAGATTTTCAACAAGTTTATCCCTTGTTGAAGCAGCATCATCATCCACCCCCTGCTTCCCCTGGTACAGGGAATAGTTACCCCGGAGCGAGGTCTCTGTCATATTTGGCATGATTACATTTGCCCCATGCAGTATTGCCTCCTCCCTCCCCATCGGGTCAAGAACCTGAAGGGCCGTTGTGGCGGCAATGTTTATGTCGGGAAGAAGAATCCTCAACCTTGCAACCATCTCCACACTCAACTTCAGCAGTTCCGCGTTGGAGAGGTTCCAGAAGTCGCCACGGGGCTGTGAGGCAAGCTCCTTCAGGTTGCCGGGAAGAGGAGCTCCGGTGCGCCAATGGGCTACAATCTGCCCCAGAGGGGTATCATAATGAGGGATATACGGCCCCATTCCCACCATGTCAACTCCAAGCTTCTTAAGGAATTGCAAATCCTCATCCAGGTAAGCTTGCGTCTGGAACGGCAGACCGATCATCACTCCGCTTCCAAGCAAATAGCCGGATGACTTCAGGTCATGCAGTGCCTGCACACGCCTCTCATATGAATGGTTCTCCGCATCCTTTGGATTA
>CALCHD010000063.1 GCA_937901105.1 uncultured Bacteroidales bacterium
GACGCTTCTCCTCACCATTCTCTGTAAGGATGCTGCACTCATTGAGCACCTCCCATCTCTCATCAAACCACCCGTAATTTTCCACAGAGGCTATTTTACTCCCGACAAGCTGTATCAGTTCATCTTCCGCGCAGGCAGCAACCCCCTCCCTGCAGGCCCTGGCCACAGCATCAGCTGCATCAGCAGCATATTTCACCAATGAAAACACATAATGCATTGCTATACCGTGCTCCCTTATCGTCTCCCCTCCCTGGAGTGATCCGCTCTGCGCAGCAGTGCGTGACCTTTTATCCAACAGCGGACGATCAAATACGCCATTCAGACTCAACTTCTCTGAACTCTTCTGCTGCTTGCTTGTGCAGCCGCTCTCTCCCATTGCCAGCACATTCTCTGAAGTAAACTTATTTTTCGTCTCACAATAGATATACAAATAGTCTGAAATGGAATTCCTTGCATATTCGCCGCTTTTAGTCTTCTTTGCCACAGGCGCAAAAATGAACATCTCCTTCTTGGCCCTTGTAAAAGCCACATAAACAGTATTGAGGGCGTCTATGCATGTTGAAATCCTTTCGCTTCTGTACTCTTTGTCAAAGGCTGTCTCCATTAGGGCCTTGCCATATTTTACAGGCATTGGCAGGCCATCCCAGCTGCACCACAATGTAGGGGACAGCGACGGAATATGATCTGTATTTTCTGTCAGATAAGGAATTATAACCACATTAAAGCCCAGGCCTTTGGACTTATGGATAGTCATCACCCTTATTGCATCCATATCCTCCGGAGCAGAAACAGCAGCTTTGACACCACTCTCATCCCACCATTTTATAAACTGCGAAATATTGGTTCCTTTGCTGTTTGTAAACTCCAGAACAAGATCCAGAAATGCCTGAAGATAGGCAAGATCCTTCTTCTCATCTGCAGAAAGGCTCTCCCTGATTATGGCTTCACAAAGCTGATAAAGTGAATAATGGGAAATCTGGTCACTCTTTGGTATGCTCCGGAACAACCTCATAATCCTCAACGAATCACTCTGCGGATTGTCAATCTCCCTTAAAATATTCACAACCTTCTGCACGGCTGCAGATGATGACACAAAAAGCGAATCGCTGGAAATCACATCATATCCGCATTCAAGAAGCTTTTCCGCCACCTTATTTCCCTCTTTCCCTTTCCTCACCAGCACAGCAATATCCTTCTGGGAATATCCCCCTTCCAACAGCATTGCAACCTTGCCTGGAAGCATCGCAAGCGCCTGGTCTTCAAAATCATTCCCTTCAGCGTCAATGAAACTCACCTCTACATATCCGGGCTTCACCTCCTTGTCCTCTGGCAGCTGCTGCTCAATATTGGCATACACTTGAGACACATCGTTGCCACCCTCACCTATATCTCCAGTAATCTCATCCGCACAGAACCTGAAGAATGAATTGTTGAAGCTGACAATATTTTCACAGCTGCGGTAATTGAACTTAAGATTGTCATCCTTCAGCTCCTCCTTGCCAAACATGGAATAGATATTATCTTTAAGTATACTCCAGTCAGATCCTCTCCACCGGTAGATGCTCTGCTTCACATCACCCACAATCAGGTTATCGTGCCCATCAGACAAGCTGTTTGCCAGAAGAGGATAAAAGTTCCGCCACTGCATAGAAGAGGTATCCTGGAACTCATCCAGCATAAAGTTCTCCAGCTGGGCACCAATCTTCTCATACACAAAAGGGGTGTCACTTCCGTCAATAATCCTCCCCAGAAGTTCTGTAGATTCAGAAAGCAGGATAATGTTCTTCTCCCTGCAGTACTCCAGCACCTTTACATAAATGTCATTAAGGATACCCAGCACATTTACATTGGAAAGGAGCACTGTAGCAGTAGCATACCCCTTATACCCGGTTTCAAACAGATTTATAGTCTTCCCGACAATTTCATTCAATGCTGGATACACCGCCTCAATATCTGCAGGGCACTTTTTGCCGGCATACCACCTTGATATATCACCTCCAAGCGCCATAAATGTTGCACTTGGCACAACAATTCCCTTTCCCTTCTGCTGCAGTACCCTGCTGAAATAGAAGAACGGTGAATTCTTGCCCCCCTTGAACTTGGAAGCATCCATACCGGCATCTGCAATGCATTTCACGCCGGCCTGTGCCAACTCTGCCAGCTGCTCTTCAAAATTCCCCGCCTGGGCCTTCAGCGCACCCTTCATCCTGGCAACCGCATCAATATCAACATCTTCAAAATCCACGCTGCACTTCTCCTTGGCAAGCTTGAACTCCTCGCTGAAAATCTGTTTGCCAAGATTGAGGATCTCCCCTTTTACATTCCACGAGCTTCCCCTGTCAACTGCATCCAGCGAATAGTCTATAAGCCACTCCAGCAGTTTCTGGTTCTTTGGATCATCCAGCTGGGCAAACATCTTGTCAACAGCCATAGCAAGGACACTGTTCTGGTCCAGTTCAATATTATACGTGGCCATTTTTCCAAGTTCTCTTGCAAACGAACGCATCACAAGCTGGAAAAACTTGTCTATCGTACTCACCCTAAAAGATGTATAGTCATGCAATACAGATATGAGTATCTCCTTGGCCTTGCCCCTCACATAGCCCTCATCCTTGCCAGTAAGCTTTTTTAAATCATCAAGATAGTCAGACTTGGCCCCCGCCTGAGAAAGCACATGCAGCTCCTCCAGGATCCTCTGCTTCATCTCATCTGTAGCCTTATTGGTAAATGTAACGGCAAGAATGCTCTTAAAGGCATAATCCTTGGAAAACAGCAGCTTTATATATTCTCCTGTAAGCCTGTGTGTCTTTCCGGCTCCAGCCGACGCTTTCAATACTTCAATCATTACATCATCCTCCTTTACTTCCTGCAGATAGCCTGCAATTTACAATAGCCGCAATTCTGCTTCTGCGGATTTGGATAAAATGGAACATCCTCATTGAAAATCTCCTCAACGCACCCCACAAGCAGTTCCTTGAATGCCACAAGGTCATCATGAACAAGCAATATCTGCACAGGTGCCTCTTTTGCTATCTTTTTAAGCTGATACACCACCAGAAGCGTATCTTCAATCTTCTCACCTTTCTCAAGATGATGGTCAAGCATAATGAGGGCATACAGATACAGCTGGGCTATGGCCTTATATTTGCCGTCAATCGTCTTGTCAAACAGCTGCTGCAATTCAAAGCTCTTGCCTGGAGGTGTTACTTCACCCGTCTTGTAATCAATAATTCTGGTAATATTTCCTTCAATTTTCTTGTCTATCCTGTCTACGAAAGCCTTAAAATTAACCTTCAATGAACCATCCTTAATTGGAAGCTGGTACTGGTATCTCCTTTCACCAGCAACATACAGCAAGGGAGCATTCACAGCAGCATTCATGTCTGCATCAAATGCCAATGAGATATACTTTCTCAACAGCGCCTCTATTATCTTATGCTGCCCCTCAAGTTCATCTGTATGCATATACTTCTCAAAGCCTGCAAGAATAAGCTTTCCGATATTTTCATAATCCTCCTTTTCCCTCACAATATCATCCTTGTGCACCTTCTTCCCCTCATACTTTTTATAGATATTCTCCATAACATAGTGGAATATGCTTCCAAACACATTGCTTTCTACCGACTCTGCAACTTCCTCTTCATCTGCCATTCCCTCAATATTCTCCACATAGAACTTGAGCGGACAGGATATATAGTTGTTCAGCGCACTTGCAGAAAGGGATTTCTCTCCGTTGCCGGTATACTTCTCAAGAAGCTTTTCCATAACTCCCCCCCTTTTCTCCACCTTAATCTCCTCCTGGGCATTGTTTATGACAGGAGGCACTGAAACTGCCAGTTCATTCATCTTTATCCCAAAATGGTACTTCAGCTGTTTAACGTACCTGCTTGCCTCTCCGCTGTGCAGGCCTTCAGAGCGGGTATCATACACAATATGGATATTCTTTGCCCTGCATATGCTCCTGTAGAAATGATAGGCGGCAATGCCATCCTGGAGTTCGTAGGTAGGGAGTCCGAACCCTATCCTCAAATTATACGGAACAATGGAATTCCCTGTATTTGAAGACGGGAACTTCCCCTCGTTTGCAGAGACAATTATAACATTGTCAAAATCCAGTGCCCTGGTTTCAAGGGTTCCCATTATCTGCAGTCCCTTAAGCGGCTCACCCTTGAACGGCACTACTATTGCGTTGCAGAGCTGGTCAACCAGCTTCAGGCATGTACGTGTCTCCATTGGAATATCCAGCTGCTGCAGCCTCTTCACCCTCTGGTAATACTGGCAGATGGACTCCCTGTCCCAGCTCTCAAGTTCACAATCAAGGAACTCCAGAACGGCTGCCAGATATGCCAGCATCTCCCCACTTCCCTCAACCGGAGAAAGCACTGCCTTCAGCAAACCGTCAATACCATCCAGAACAGAAGCATCGGCAGAAATATAAATCATATTGCCACCCAGAATCTTCATCTTAATCTCCAGGGCCTTCTCTCCACAGAGCTTCTTTGCATACTCATGTGAAAGGATATCCAGCAAAGGCTTATGATAGAACATCCACTTGCCTCCTTTCATCTTCTTGTCCTGCTGCAGCTGCTTCAGCAGATCCATAAAAGATGCCAGTGAGGTTGCTGCAATAGGATATCCCATAGTCACATTGATAGACTTGAACTTGTGTGGAATGGAATTGAGTACCGGCATGAGAAGCTTTTCGTCGGGAAGAACAATTGCAGTAGAAAATGCCTCCTCATCATTCACCTCCTCTGATGGGAACAGCCTGTTCAGGATGTCCGCCACTACAAAGGCCTGCCCTGTTCCCGACGGTGAAGCATATACATTGAAGTTCTGCTCCTGCCCATCCAATGCCCCTCCTTCCAATGTATAATCCGAAGGGAATTCCTTTACAAGTGAACTGATGATTGTTGAGGCTCCGTTGCTCTTGTCAGTAAGCATAGAGCCATAAAAATCCCAATAGAAATCACCTTTCCCGGAATCCCTCAAGTACTGCATCACCCGCCTTTCGCACATATTAGGCGCGTTGAATCCTATAAAGACTATTTTCTTGTCAAAATTGAGCTGCTCAACCTGTTGGGCAACCTTGCGGTATATCTGCCCCTCATATCCCAGCCCTTTTGCCTCCAATGCCGCATTGAACTTGGTGTAGAGCTCGTACATTATGCCCCAAATAGAGGAGAAAAGCTCCTTTTTACTGCTTAAAGTGCCACCTTTCAGGTAATTTTTCCAAAAGCTCTTCACTGCATCAAACTGCCTCTTGCTCAAATACGAAAAGTCGCTCTCAATCTCCTTAAGGTCACGAATATTTGTAAAAAGCTGGCGGGCTTCTACAAGATACTTGTCTATATCATTGAAATCCTTTAAAATCACATCGCCCCAATGGACAAACTCATCAAAAGTATCCTTCCCGCGGGAAGGGTCATATCCGGTCTCTTTATATTTGATGGAGATATACTCTTTATAAAGGATGTAGAGCAATTCCACAGAATCAGCCGGCAGCAGATCTGCCAGTTCTACAAACAGTTCATTGATAGTCCCTATTTGCGGCGAGAACATGGGCTTGCCCCACTTCTTGCCATACTCCTGCCCAAGGAACTTCTGAAAAAACTTCACCGATCTCCTGTTGGGCAATACAAATCTGCAACCCAAATTTCCGTCTGCAACAAACGCCGCGGCCACCTGCCTTAAAAACTGATTCTCCATAAGTATATTCCCTATTAGCTCAACTCTTTAACTTTCTCCTTCTCACCCACTACCCATACGGTATCTCCTGCCTGGATTATAGTAGCGGAAGTTGTCCTTATAAATGTATTGTTCTGCTCACCTTCCAGTCCTACCAGCAGCACTCCGAACTTCTCCCTTATATTGGTAATGTTTGCATTTTCTCCAACCATAGGAGATGCATCCCCCAAGGTAATCTGGAAAAGCTCCATCTCGGTAAAGGCACCCTCTCTAGGCTGCACCCTCTCTTCTGCCGCCTCCTTAAAGTCGAGAATCTGCTTGTCTGTACCAAGAATTATCAGAATATCCATCGGGAAGATAATCTCTGAATTTACAGGAAGGTCTATTGTCTCCAAACCCCTAATCATCTGTATAACCAATGCTCCTGTCTGCTTCTGCCTGTGTATCTGGGAGATTGTCTTGCCGGCCATAAATGAGTTAGGTTCCACCTCTACCTTCTCAATATGAATCTCATCTGCCAGCTCCCGGGGCAAAATAAGTGAACGCCTTCCGCCCTCACTGTTGAGGTTGGTTAGGAACCTGTTCTCAATTCTGGCATAATACCCTTTTATTTTCTTGGAAACCAGCTTCAGTAACCAATGCTATTTCATTATTATCATGATAATTGTATTGTGAGAATTTCTTTTTCATTCCTCCACCTC
>CALCHD010000064.1 GCA_937901105.1 uncultured Bacteroidales bacterium
AGCCATACTATGAGGGGGCTCCAGAGAACAACAAGTTCAAAGTTGACGGCCAGGAGATGGTTCTTAACGTAAAAGGCAAAGAGGAGTATCCACTTGAGTGGGGCGGTAAATTGGAGTACTACAACTGTATCGTAGGTGGTGCTATCGACGCACGCTTCATGCCAGCAATCCTAAAAGGTATCATGGAGAAAATGAACGAGGGCCCTCTAACAGGTTCTTATGCACGTGATATCAGAGTTTACGTTTATGATGGTAAAATGCACCCAGTTGATTCAAACGAGATGGCGTTCAAGCTTGCTTCACGTAACGCATTCAAAGAGGCGTTCAAGAAAGCTGGTCCAAAAATCATGGAGCCTATCTACAACGTAGAGATCCTAGTTCCAAGCGACTGCATGGGTGATGTAATGAGTGACTTGCAGAACCGCCGCGCAATGATTGAGGGTATGAACAGCGTTAAAGGCTTTGAGGTACTTAAAGCAAGAGTTCCACTAGCAGAGCTTTACAAATACTCAACCTCATTGAGTTCACTAACCAGCGGTAGAGCAACCTTCACAATGGACTTTGCAGACTACCAGCAGGTACCTTCAGATGTTCAGGAGAAACTTTTGAAAGCATACGAGGCAGAGGAGAAAGACGAATAGTCTTCTTCCCCGCAGATAGCAAAAAGAGGGTGACCCAAATCGGGTTGCCCTCTTTTTTATCCTTAAAATCTCCTCTCTGTCGGGATAAAATACACTACATGATCTATTTCATCCTTAATACCACCTCTGAACAAGGATAAAATGAGCAACATATACATTTCGTCCTCAATATTACTCTCCAGCTAGGACAAAATACACAGCTAGAACAATTCGTCCTCAAATCAGCTCTTCCATAAGGATAGATTGCGAAACTGAAAAAATTTATCCTTACAAATCACTTCTTTCCAGGATACTTTTCTTTTAAGAAGAACTTTTGAGTCATCCACTTTTTTATTCCCCATATGGAGTTGTGTGCGTGGAAAAAAGTGTCATGAAATCCGAGGGCAGAGGGTGATGCTTGACAGGGATTTGGCACAAATGTATGGAGTTGAAACAAAAGTATTGAATCAGGCAGTAAGACGAAATTTGGATAGATTTCCTGAGGATTTTATGTTTATGCTTACGTCGTCTGAATGTAAAGTTCTGGAAATCAGTATGAGGTCACAATTTGTGACCTCAAAAATGGAAAGTATTCTAACTATTGAGCAATCAGGTAAAGATAATGCAGAAGCTATAAGCGATTTGTCTGATGATATTCAGAAGGAGCTGGATGACATTTATCTTGCACTATCACAATTAGCGGCAAAGCAGAAAGAGAATGACAGTCTGAAAGAAAGGCAGAAGATAGGGTTCAAGAAATAATTACCTCAAATAAAACCCGCCAACAAGCTCCGCGTATTCCGGAGTATTGGCACCACCGCTCATCATTACCAGCTGCTCGCGGCGCATGGTGGGGCGGTTGGATGGGGCGCATTTTACAAACTCCAGCATAAGGCGTTTGGCAGGCTTGCGCTCAACGGTGTGCACGTAGCAGATGCGGGAAGGGAACAATGCGGCAGTATCTCCGCCAGCCGCCACCGCAACATCAGCCATAAATTCCACTTTACGCAGCAGCTCCTCACCTTCAACTACTGGAAGAATAATTGCCAGTGTGCCTCCTTCCTTAAGCAGCGGGGTAGAATAGAAAAGCAGCTCCCTTTGGGAAAGGGTATCGGTATGGCGGGCCGTTGTCTTGGCCTGTGAATCGTTTTTCAGTGAAGAGATGAAATAGGGGGGATTGGAGAAGATGAGGTCGTAACCGACATCTCCCGTAGTCCCGACAGTAGCCCCGGAACCAGAAAACTCCTGCAACGGCACATTGTGCAGCCCAAAAGAAATGCCGGCCCACGGCGCAGCATTAAAGTTTGCAGCAGCATCCTGGCAGGCATCCTCATCAATTTCCACAGCATCAATATGGGCAAAAACTCCCGCTTCAGCCAATCTCTGGCCGGCCATAAGGGCAATTACCCCTGTTCCGGTACCAATGTCAAGGGCAAGGACAGAGTCCCCCCCAGGCACACTCATCCAGGCCCCAAGGAGCACGGCGTCGGTGTTTACCTTCATGGCAGAATGGTTCTGCTCTACCTCAAACTGTTTGAAACGGAATGAACCC
>CALCHD010000065.1 GCA_937901105.1 uncultured Bacteroidales bacterium
CAGTTTTATGAACATAGATATTGAGCAGGGGGATATGTTTGAAACATCGGACCAGGTGATAGTTGACAGGAGGTTCCAGCAGAACTGCGGAGAAGAAGTTGTGGGAAAAGTGTTCTCCATGAGCAACAGTCCTTATACTGTAAAAGGTTTGTGTGAGACTTATACCTATTCTTTATATGATTCGGATGGTGCAGGGTTTGTTTTTGTTCCAAGAAAGGAGAAAGATTACATAGGGCACTGCTATCTCAAATGTACCCCTGGTGATGCCGGAAAGGTTAGAAAATATGTTGATGATATCCTGGGTAAAGAGCTTCCTGCTACCATAGATTACCGTTCAACTACATTGATGGAGGATATTTATGCGGTACAGGTTATAGAATACAGCTTGAGGAAAGTGTTTGTATTCTTTGCCCTGGTGTGCATCCTTATTACCCTGCTGGGAGTCTATTCAAGCATAAGCATGGATACCGCCAAGAGGGTGAAGGAGGTTGCCATTATGAAGGTAAACGGTGCCCAGGGCAGACATATTGCGTGGAAATTCACAAGGCTTTATGCAATTTTGCTTGTATCAAGTGCCATGGTTGCATTCCCGCTGCTGTATGTGATATTCCACTTCTGGAGGATGATGTATGTGCAGTTCTTCAACTGCGGACCGGTGTTCTGGATCTCGCTCTTTATGGTACTGGCTGTGCTCGTGGGGATTACAATCTTCTGGAAAGTTTCAGCAATTGTAAAAATCAATCCCGCAATGATTATACAGCAGGAGTAGTAGGGGGAGGTAACGGCAGGTATTTCATTAAATCTTGGAGATTAGTTAGATTTTTTTTCTTAAATTTGTAGACTAACCTTAGAATTTGAAATGAATAAAATAAATTTACCATTACTCAAAGAGTACAACAATGATAATTTTTTCTTGCTTGCTGGTCCTTGCGTGGTTGAAGGTGAGGAAATTACGCATGAAATAGCCAGAGAACTCAAAGGAATTTGCGAGAGACTGCAGATACCTTTGGTATTTAAAGCCTCATACCGCAAAGCCAACCGTTCAAAAGCATCTTCTTTTACCGGTATTGGTGACCGTGAAGGTCTTCAGATCCTTAAAGACATTAAAAATGAACTTCAGGTTCCAATCGTAACTGATATCCATAATCCTTGCGAGGCAGAACTTGCCGCTTCATATGATGTGGATATTCTTCAGATTCCGGCATTCCTTTGCCGCCAGACAGATCTTCTTGATGCTGCTGCACAGACAGGAAAGTATGTGAATATAAAGAAAGGGCAGTTCCTTGCACCTGCGTCAATGAAATTTGCAGCAGAGAAGATTGCTTCACACGGCAACAACAATATCATCCTTACAGACCGCGGTACGCAGTTCGGCTATTCAGACCTTATTGTAGATTTCCGTGGCATTCCTCAAATGCAGGAGACCGGATATCCGGTAGTGATGGACATTACACACAGCCTCCAGCAGCCTAACCAGAGCAGCGGAGTTACCGGTGGACAGCCTCAGATGATTGAGACTATAGCAAAAGCGGCAATTGCAGTTGGTGCAGACGGACTCTTCATGGAAACCCATCCAAACCCTGCAGTGGCAAAATCAGATGGAGCAAATATGCTTAAACTGGAGTATGTTGAGGCGTTGCTTGCCAAACTTGTTGCCATAAGAAAGGTAATTCTGTAGTTTGCCAGAAATATAAATCATAGCAAAATGATAAAAAGACTGATTAAGAAAACTGTTGCAGCAGCAGCTGTTGCAGGAATGCTTGTTTCCTGCGGCGGCAATGCAAAAAAACAAGAAGTGGATATGACAGAAGTTGATCTAATAGTTAAGGAACTTTCATTTGATGTACAGCAGCCTTCTGCAGCACAGATTGAGGATGCATTCAATGCCAAGAACGTTGAGTATTCATCAATAGCATGTGCCAACTGGCCTTCGTATAACGGTGATTATAATCCCGACGTAAAATTCCGTATAGGATACACCCCAGAGGAGATCTATATCCAGTATCTTGTTACCGAGAATGATATCAAGGCGGAGTTTGGAGAGGATGCAGGCAGCAAACCTTATACAGATTCTTGCGTTGAGTTCTTTGCAATCCCGGGAGAGGGTGGTGAGTACTACAATCTTGAGTTGAACTGTATTGGTAAGGGTACTTTTGCAGGTGGAGCCCAGAGGACAGACCGCACACGCTATGCAGATGATGTGTTGGGGCAGATCCGCAGGGAATCTACATTGGGCAGCGAGGCTTTTGGAACACGAACATTTGCAGATAACGGCAATGCTCCTTATACCTGGAAACTTACTGTAGCACTACCTGTAAAGCTTTATTCACTTTCAGAGGTGAAACCGCTTAAAGGACGCAAGATTCAGGCCAACTTCTACAAATGTGGAGACAACATGCCTCAGAAACACTACTTGAGCTGGCATCCAATTGAGATAGAAAAGCCTAATTTCCATAGGCCTGACCATTTTGGAACACTTTATTTTGAGTAGACGGCTTGCAATTGAAAATTTAGCGCAGAAAGGATTTCCTTCTGCGCTTTTTTAATTTTTGCCCTTTGGTACGCCGTCCCGATTGCCATTTGCCATCCAGGACGACGTCAAAAAGTTCATTTTACCGCAGTAGGGTTGTGGCAGCTCATTCCTCCGTCGGCGATGATGGTATGTCCGCTGATGTAGCGGGCATCTTCTGATGCCAGGAAGGCAATGATCCCGGCAATGTCTTCAGGCTGTCCGGAGTATGGCAGAGAGTTGTATTTGGTGAATGTTTCCCTTTGCTCCGGTGTGAGGTTTTCAATTGCCGCAGGGGTGAGGACCAGCCCGGGTGCCACACCGTTGCAACGGATGCCGTATCTTCCGTATTGGGTTGCTATATAGCGGGTAAGGTTGATTACTCCGGCCTTGCTGATGCCATACAATGTGCCGCGCAAGTCTCCTAAGAGTCCACCTATAGACGCTACATTAATGATTGTTCCACCCATCTTTTCTTTCATGTATGGCAGTGCAGACTGAACTGTTGCAATCATGCTGCGCAAATTGGTATGCATAACATCATCAAAGTATTTGATGTCAAGATCGCCGGCATTGAGGTCTCTTGAGAGGTCGCTGCCGCCAACGTTGTTTACAATGCAGTCTATGCTCCCAAAGAATTCCAGTGCCTTGTCTACAGCTTTTGTAGCGCTTCTGAGGTCCGAGGCCTCAAACATAACTGCCTCTGCATGAAACTGGTTGTCCCTGAGTGATGATGCCAGTTTTTCTGCCCTTTCAATATTGTGGTCTGCAATGATGACTTTTGCCCCTTCCTTTACAAATCTTTCTGCAGTAGCCTTGCCAATGCCGTTGGATGCACCGGTTATAAGGGCCACTTTATTAACCAATTTCTTCATATACTTCTATATCAATTAAGTAAAACACTCTGTTCAACTCAATCAATAACAATATAAAGGGGGGTAAGTTTATATTTGATAATATTTTTACTAACTTCTATCACCTTTTGTTCAGTAATTGTATTTTTTCCACATTGCATTCAGCCTCTTTCTTATCTCGGCCTCCTTTGAGTTTTCTCCCGGCTCATAGAATTTTGTTCCCGACAGTTTGCTTGGAAGAAATTCCTGATCCACAAAGTTGCCTGCATAGGAGTGGGCATATTTGTAGTCCTTGGCATACCCCAGGTCTGCCATAAGTTTGGTAGGGGCATTGCGAAGGTGGAGCGGAACGGGTAGGGGACCCTCCTTGTGAACACGGTCAAGTGCTTCATTTATTGCCATATAGGCACTGTTGCTCTTTGGTGATGTGGCCAGATAAATGGCACATTCAGAGAGGGGAATACGTCCTTCAGGCATTCCTATCTGGTGAACTGTGTCTATTGTTGCCTGCGCCAGAAGCATTGCGTTGGGGTTGGCCAGGCCTATGTCTTCCGACGCAGAAATGAGCATTCTTCTGGCTATGAACATTGGATCTTCACCTCCGGCTATCATTCGGGCAAGCCAGTAAACAGCACCGTTGGGATCCGATCCGCGGATGCTTTTTATGAATGCAGAGATTATATCATAATGCTGCTCACCGTTTTTGTCGTAAAGGGCTATATTCTCCTGTAAGCGCTCCTGAACAACCTGATTATCAATGGTAATCTGGGCAAAAGGAGGGAAGCTTGATGTGATTATCTCCAGGATATTCAACAGCTTTCGGGCGTCACCGCCGCTGTATCGGAACAGCAGTTCTTTCTCTTTTACAGTGATTTTCAGCTTTTTAAGGTACTCATCTTCAGTTAAGGCTCTTTGCAGAAGGGTATCAAGGTTCTCAACGCTCATTTCCTTGAGCACATAAACCTGACACCTTGAAAGCAATGGGCTGATTACCTCAAATGAAGGATTTTCGGTGGTTGCGCCAATAAGTGTGAACGTACCGTCTTCAACGGCGCCAAGAAGTGCGTCCTGCTGGCTTTTGCTGAAGCGGTGGATCTCATCAATGAACAGGATTGGTGCAGCGGTGCTGAATAGTGTTGTGTTTTTGGATTTCTCAATTACATCGCGGATATCCTTTACACCTGAACTGATTGCAGAAAGGGTGAAGAAAGGACGGTCGAGTTTTGATGCAATGATACGGGCCAATGTTGTTTTGCCGACACCCGGAGGACCCCAAAGGATAAATGAGGAAATGTTTCCTGCATCAATCATCTTGCGCAGGATGGCATCAGGACCAATAAGATGCTCCTGGCCAACATATTCCTCAAGGGTAGTTGGTCTCAATCTTTCTGGAAGAGGTTTCCTCTGCGTGTTGCTATTTAACATAATATAAATTGTGTAAAAAGTGTATTTTCATTTTCTCAGGTGTAATATTCCCGACAGAATCACATTTCCCATTTTACTGGATTCTGTCGGGAATATTACACCATTTTTTCTATTCCTTCAAATTTAGTATTTTTGCACAAATTATACCCAGAAAATGAAGAGAAAAGATAAAATAGTTCTCTACAATGTAGAGATTGAGTCTGTAGCGGCTGAGGGAAATGCCCTTGCCCGTGTAGACGGCAAAGTGCTTTTTGTTCCGCAGTGCATTCCTGGAGATGTTGTGGATGTGAGACTTACACGCAAACGCAGCGGTTATATGGAAGGCGTTGTTGTGAATATGGTAAAGCCTTCACCATTGCGTGTTGAGCCGTTCTGCCAGCATTATGGCGTTTGTGGCGGCTGCAAATGGCAGGCACTTCCATATGAGTTGCAGCTCAAGTACAAACAGCAGCAGGTTTTAGACCAGTTGACCCGTATCGGTCACCTGCAGTTGCCTGAGATTACCCCAATTTTGGGTTCTGAGGAGATTGAGAACTACCGTAACAAACTGGAGTTCACATTCTCTAACCGCCGTTGGCTGCTGACTGGCGAGGATCCGGAGGCTATCTCCCCTACAGACCGTCTTGGACTTGGTTTCCATATTAGCGGATTCTTTGATAAAGTATTGGATATCAGGGATTGCCACCTTCAGGCTGAGCCTTCTAACGCTATCAGGAACTTTGTTAGAGAGTATGCAATTGAGAACGGCTTGAGCTTTTTCGACTTGCGTGAGCAGGTTGGATATCTGCGCAATATGGTTGTCCGCACCGCTTCAAACGGTGATGTGATGCTTATCATGGTATTCTTCTACGAGGATGTGGAGTTGAGGACTGCCCTATTGGATGCCCTTATTGCCAAGTTCCCTCAGATTACATCTCTTCATTATGTGATAAACGGCAAGAAGAATGACTCCATTGGAGACCTTCCTTGCACAAAATACTACGGAGACGACTGTATCTATGACACTATGGAGGATATCAAGTTCCGCATCAGCCCTAAATCGTTCTACCAGACCAACTCCAAACAGGCTTACAGACTGTACAGCGTGGTTAGGGAGTTTGCAGATTTGAAGGGTGATGAGGTGCTTTATGACCTTTATACCGGTACTGGTACAATCGGTCTGTTCTTGAGCGGAAGAGCAAAGAAAGTGGTTGGTATTGAGTATGTTCAGGAGGCAATTGATGATGCAAAGATAAATGCTGCCAACAACGGAATCACCAATTCCCACTTCTATGCAGGTGACATGAAAGATATGCTTACCGGCAAATTCATTGAGGAGAACGGTCATCCCGACATTGTAGTGCTTGACCCGCCTCGCGCAGGTATTCACCCGGACGTAGCCCAGGTGATCCTGAATGCAGCTCCAGACAGAATGGTCTATGTAAGCTGCAACCCTGCAACCCAGGCACGCGACCTGCAGTTGCTTGATGCCGATTACAAGGTAACTGCCGTACAGCCTGTTGACATGTTCCCTCATACACATCATGTAGAGAATGTTGTATTGCTTGAACGCAGAGAAGTTAA
>CALCHD010000066.1 GCA_937901105.1 uncultured Bacteroidales bacterium
AAGGAAAACATTGCATTTGACAAGTCTACAGGCAAGCTCAATGCCATACGCCCCAACATCTTCCCGATAGGTGTACTTGGAGACTTCAACACCTCTTTCTGGGTAGGCAATGCGCTGGTAAGAAACGGCCTTACACCATCTTCAATGCAGGAAAACGGATTCAACATCATTTGCAAGTCACCTAAAGATATTGAGCTGCACCTTCCATGCGGCACAATAAAAAAGGCCACTGACGTGGCCTCATTATGCAATATCATCTGCGAATCTATTCAGCAATAGCCTCATAGCATACAAGGTTATAGTCCGGCAGCAGGTGCGGATGGAACATCTTCACATAATCAGCAAGAATAATGTCGGGATGAATGGCAATATACTCATAATATGGAGTATTAAGTGTATTGCACGCAAATATTCTTCTGTTCTTGAAAGGTGCAAAGTTGGCATACAGGCTGTTCTCCTCCTTCAAAAGCTTATATGTCATTGGATACGGTGTGGCATATTTGAGAATCCATATATCACAATCCTCACCCCTTTCGTAAACTGACTCAAAAGATGTAGTGGCACTGCCGGTTTCCTCATTGTCAGAAAAGATATAGTCTGCTCCGGAATCCCTGTACATTGTTGCCATATAGCTTGCCCCACCAACTATGAACCAAGACGAGCCATACTTTCTCTCACTCATGAGCCTTGGCTTGTGCTCCTGATCCTGTGCCAGAAGCTTGAGCCTGTTGTAGTTCTCCATTGTTGCATTGAACATGGAGTCTGCAACCTCCCTTTTCCCCTGCAGCAGCCCGTACACCTTAAGCCACTCTACCCTTCCAAGAGGATGGTTCTCCATATAGTCCGCCGATTCAAAGATAGGTATCCCCAGCTTTTCAGCCTGCCCGTATCCTGAATTCTCATAAGGGGAAGCAACTATAAATTCTCCTCCCAAATCCATTATTGTCTCAACATTAGGGGAAAATGCACTGCCGCAATCCAGTATCTTCCCCTCCTTAACCATTGAAACTGCTTGCGGCGAGGTAAGGTACTCTGTCTCACAAATTCCCTTTACAGCATTAAGGCTCCCCATCTCCTCCCAAATGGCAGCATGCAGTGTGGTATACATTATAATGTTGTCTATAGGGGTTCTGACTAATGTACCAGAAGGCAAATTTTGGGGTAAAGCCTCCTCCTTGTCTACAAGTATATATCTCTGGAGTATCTTTGTTGTATCCCATGGATTATTTATCTCTACAGAGATATAGTCATCAAAATGGACAATACGGTACCACTGGGCATAGAGGTTCTCCTCTACCCTTCCCCCCTCACTTTCACTTTTGCTCCCCACTCCGCCACAAGAAGCAGCCATAAGGGCCAAAGAGAGCATGACAAGAAGCTTTCTCATCTTATTTTGTCCTTGCGAAACAGATCTTATAAGGATTCAGCGCACCTGTATCAAATTTATGGATCAGCTCCCCTTTTTGTGAAAGGATATATACATCACCCGTGCTTATATAGTCTGATGTACCTATAAGGATATATCCCGTAAGAGGATCCCTTGCAATGCAATATCCATTAGGGACAAGCTCCTCTGTAACGAACTCCTCTGCCCTCTCCTTGTCCAGGCTGTACTTGTAGTAACTGATATGCTGGTTAAAGTCTGCATCATATTCAGAGCTCAAGATATACGCATAACCCTGCTCACCAAGCGTCATGCTTGTAGGGGCAATACCCTCAATGGTTACAACCTCATCTGTCTTTAGGTTGATCTTCTGCAATGCTGCAGGGTTTGCAGCATAGTCACCCCAGCATACAAGATACATCCACTCGCTTGAAACCTTATGGAATGTCTGCGGATTATAAGCCACCTCCAGCTCCTTCTCCACCTCCAGTGTAGATTTGTTGAGAATCTGTACTGTATTGGCAACATTCGGATAATTGTTTGCATCTGTAATTGCAACATATATCTTGTTGCCCGCACACGCCATTCCCTCGGGATAAGGGCCCACCTTTGCCTTTGTTACAGCAAATGTTGCTGTATCAACAGATGCAATGTATCCCTCTCTATAAGAAACATACACCTTGCCTCCATCTGACATCAGCTGTCTTGGAGCCAGTTTTGTTGTCTCTCCCAAAAGCTCCACCTGGTCTATTAACTTTCCCTGAAGGTCTGTAATGAACACTACCGCCGAACCTGTAACGGCAATGTACATCTTGGACCCGTACACCAGAATATCATTGGCAGAATCACCCAGACCCCTTCCATTTTGGGTTGAAAAGACGTTGGTGGTAAGAGTACCGCCCAACAAATCAAAATATGCAAGCTTTGAGTTGTTGGAGTCCATCATTCCACTGTTAAGAATATATGCTCCATATGAGGATGAACCTCCTTCCGGAATATCAATGTCCATATCAAATTCCGAACATGAGATTAGGGCCGGCATAATCGCCGCCGCCAAAAGCAAAGAATAAAAAATCTTTTTCATATACATAATCTTTAATTTAATAATCAAGCTTTAAAGTAAACCTGTATGACCTTCCCGGCATAGGATAGTACTGTATCACATCATATTGCACATCGGTAAAGTTTCTGCACTCAAGCTGAAGCTGGAGCCTGCACTTTCCTGCAGTAAAGCCTTTGCCTGCAGAGAGCGAATGCTCCACATACCCTTTCATGAGATTTTCCTTTACATTCTGCGGCAAGGAGAACCTCTCCCCAACGCTCTGCATCATATATCCCAATGTTCCCCATCTTGAAATCAGTGACAGCTGCATACTTCCCGAATGGAGAGGGGTATACGGTATCTGATGCCTGTAGTTCTTACTATGCGCGTCTGATACATCTATAGCCTTCTGGTATGAGTAAGTACCCTGCAGCTCCATACGCAAATCTCTTGCCAGCCACATTGAAGTACCAATATTTACATCAGCTCCTTTAATGTCTACCTCTCCCATGTTGAGCATTCGCCATACAAACAGCGTTGGAAGTCCCACAATCTTGTCCTTTACCTGGTTATAGAAAAAATCTGCCTGCAATGAAACTTCATCCAGTATCCTTTCAAAGCCTTTTCTCCATGTCACACCCACATTCATCTGCCTTGCAATCTCCGGATTAAGGGCCGCATTTCCAACTCTGTCATAATAGAGGTCATTGAATGTTGGGGTACGGAAAATATCCTGATAAGAGGCCCTGATGCGGAGATTCTCCCCTTTGAACGGCTTATACGATATGCTTACAGCCGGAGAAAGCCTTTTCCTGTCTGCTGCGGCATTGCCTCTACGCAAGTCCTCTGTTATGTATGTGTACAGCAGGCTGGCCACAGCATTTACCCTTCCATTGCTGAATCTGGCAGCAACCGCAGTAAGGGAAGTGCTCCTGCGCGGATATACGCAGTTCTCGTATGATGCATCCAGGGAGTTCCTGAAAATGTCCTGTGAAATTACTCCCGACAAATTATTGCCGAAATTGTATCTGGCAGAGAAGGATCCATAGTACTCCTTCTGGGTAAAATAATCTGTCCTCACCCCATTATGGAACTGCTCTCCGGTATTTGAATACTTGTTCCAGGAATA
>CALCHD010000067.1 GCA_937901105.1 uncultured Bacteroidales bacterium
GCTTTCAACGGTTTTCAGCGAGGGACAGCAGTCCATAGTATTCCTCAACCGCCGCGGATATAATTCCGCAATAACCTGCCGCGTGTGCGGCGAGGCTATAAATTGCCCCCATTGCTCTGTGTCTCTGACCTATCACACGAGAAAGCCCCTCGGCAAAAGCGAGGATGCGGCGGAATATTTCAGAGTTAGAAGAGAGCGGGGAATGCTGGCATGCCACTACTGCGGATATAAGACCCGCCTCCCCGAGATATGTCCCTCCTGCGGAGCGGAGCATTTCCGCTTTATGGGATGCGGCACTCAGAAGGCAGAGGAGGAGCTGGATGAGAAGGTGAAGGCCTTGGGTATAGAGCAGCTGAGAAAGGAGAAGGAGAATTTGCAGGGCTTGCAAAGGGATGTTGAGGCTGCAGCTGAGCTTGAGAAGGAGCTGGCTGCTGCCAGGCAGGCTTATTCTGCAGGGCAGGCAAATATTGCACCGGCGCAGAGTGCAATGGCAGAGCAGAAGAATGAGCTGGAGCGTTTGGAGAAAGAGCATGAGAGGAGGAAGCAGAGTGTTAGAGATGTGGTGAAGGAGATGCGTATGCGTCTTGCGCAGGCATTGGGGCAGGAGGACAATACCTGTCCGGTTTGCGGTCAGCTGGTGAGTGTGCTGCAGGATGATTCCATTCTGGATGCCGAGGCAGCTCAAGCCCAGAAGGAGTTGGATGCCCAGAAACAAAGATACAGGGAGCTGGAGGCTGAGGTTAAGGTGCTTGGCGGAGATGTGGAGAGGAAGTCTGAGCAGCTCGCTCAGGCTCAGGAGAAGATTAGCGGGATGCCGCAGGAGGGGCTGCAGGAGAAAATAGATGCCCTTGCAGGAAAAATTGATGAGGGAGAGAGATTGGAGAAGGAATTGAAGAGATTGTCGGGAGTACATAGGGAGGCTGTAGAGGCGGCTTCTGCCAAAAATATGGAAGTGGTTAAGGCTCAGGAGGAGGAGAAGAGAGTAAGGGGTGAGATGGATAGGTTGAAAGATGAGCTGGAGGCACTTTCTGGCGCAATTTCTGCGGCGCAGAAGGAGGTTGAAGGGCTCCTTGAGGGTTCTTGCGGATGGGAGGCAGACTGGAGAGAGGATGCCCAGAGGTTTGTGAAGGAGATTACAGCTAAGGCTAAGGAGTATGCGGGCAGGAGGGAGAAGGCTGCCCAGCTGTCTGCGGCCATTGTAGGGATGGAGCCGGCAGTTGCCCAGGTGGCGGATGCCAGGGAGAGGATTCTGGAGGCTATGCCGCACTGGAGGGGTGATGTTGGAGAGGCTGTGGCGGTTAAGAATCTTCAGCAGGTGTGGGGAGAGCTGGAGAGACAGGTGAATTCCCTTTTGAGTGTGATTGCCCTAAGTGGAGAGGAGGCGCAGAAGAGCAAGGCTGCTGTGGATGCGTTTTTGGATGCTGATAAGCGGTTTGGCTGGGAGCGTCTGGTAGCCCTTAATGGTATATCGCCTGCTCAGGCTGCCCAGGCAGGAGAGATGATTTCTGGCAAGAGGAATAACCTTGCGGTTGCACTTAAACGCTTGGAGGATGCGCAAAAAGCCTCTGCTGCAATGCTTGAGAGCAGGCCACAGGGTGAGGGTGAGAGCCTGGAGACTCTAGAGGAGAAGCTGAAAGGGCTGCTTGCTGCCCAGGAAGGTCTGATTACTGCCAAGGCATTGATTGAGAAGGAGATTGCAGATGATGATGCCAACAGAATGAAAAAGGGGGACACTTCCCGTCTGGATGCCCTTAAGGCGGAGGCCGAGAAGTGGGGTGCCTTTAACAGGCTGTATGGAGACAAGGAGGGAAATACCCTTAAGAAGATTGCCCAGTCTTTTATTCTGGAGTCTTTGCTCAATGCTGCTAACCAGCATTTGCAGAATATGGCTCCCCGCTACAGGCTGCTGGTGGTGCCTGGGTCGCTGGAGCTTAAGCTGGAGGACAAGTACAATGGGTTCTCTACAAGAAGCACCAATACAATATCGGGAGGAGAGTCATTCCTGGTTTCCCTCTCATTGGCGCTTGCCCTGGCAGATTTTGGGCAGCATCTGGGTGTTTCAACACTGTTTATTGATGAGGGGTTTGGAACCTTGAGCGGTGAACCGCTGCAGAATGCCATAAATACCTTGCGCACTCTGCATTCCCAGGCTGGAAGGCAGGTGGGCATCATCTCCCATAGGGAGGAGCTCCGCGAGAGCATTCCGGTGCAGATTAAGGTGAATATGGCTGCAGGAAGCTCTGTGTCTCAGGTGGTGATATCTGTCAGGTGATTGAAGAGATGTGTGTGTCTGGCATATGATGGCAGATATGATCAGTGAAGCTTGTTATGCATATATTCCTGAATGGCATCGCAAACCTTTGTGGCAGGTTTTCTCAGCAGCCAGATAATGAAGCTGCCAGTGAAGATGCCAATGATGTTGGCAACAAAGTCAAGCGGATCTGATTCCCTGTAGGTTGTAAACAAGCCTTGAGCGGTTTCGGTAAAGGCGGCAAAGGCAAGGCCTGAGATGATCAGGCATGCGAAGAGGTGCTTTTGGCCTATTTTTATGTTCTTGTTGTAGCTGAGCATCAGCCAGCCTGCAAATGGATAGGCAAAGTACATAAGGAAATGGGCAATCTTGTCCATAGGGATGCCCAGGAAATATTTTGGCAGTTCCGGTGTCTTGTCAGACAAGTCCAGCAGTGTAAGGCACAGGACAGCAACTATGTATGCCGCAAAAAGGGCTGATACTGCAGTGTATGTGATTCTTCTCTTCATTGCAGTGCAAAAGTATGAAAAAAAGGGGGATTAATCATCCCCCTTTCTTATGTTTGAACCTCTGTCTACGTTAACTATATTAGGATTGCCGTAGTGTGTGATGCTGGACATTTTGCTCACCATTATTTTAAGTGTTCCGGTGCATCTTACCTTTGCGCTGCTGGCTCCGGTAACCTCTGCATATCCGTCTTTAGCGCTGTAGTCCTTGGCCTTTAGATTGCTGGCGCCGGAAGTCTCTGACTTGAAGTAGCTGGTTGAACCGTCCAGCTTTATTGTAGAAGCTCCGCTGCAGCTGGTCTCTGTGTATTTGTGCTCACCGGTTACGTGTACGTTTGATGCTCCGCTGGCCTCTATGTCAAGGTCTCTGCTGTTGCCTTCTATGGTTATGTTGCTCGCACCTGATGCGTCTGCCTCAATGCTATTGGAGAAGTCTCCTGTAATGGTGATGTTTGATGCTCCGCTGCACTCTATTGTAAGCTCGCTTCCGCTGATCTGCAACCCTTTTACGGAGGTTGCTCCGCTGAGGTCTATATCAAGCTCGCGGGTCTTGAAGGTGCCTGTTGCGGTAAGGTTTGCTGCTCCCGACAGTTCTATGTCTTCAATTGTAGGCATCTGCAGGTATACCTTTATCCCTTCTTTGTTGTTGAGCATCTTTACGTTTGGCTTCATTGAGAGGATAAGCTCCCCCTGGAAGTATTTTACCTCAATGTACTCTTCGTAAGCCTCATCACATACTATGGTTACACCTTTTTCGTTACCCTCTGTTACCTCTATGCTGAAGATTGATCCCGCCTCGATGCTTTTTATTGTACCAAAATCGAATTTCTTTGTAACTGTGCCGTTTGCAAAAAGAGACAACGTTACAATCTGCAAAACTGCCAATAGCATTAATGTCTTTTTCATATTTGTGTGTTTTTAATTGTTAATAATCTGTTTCGGTTACGCCTCCTTGGGCGTATAGTGTCTTGAAGCTTTTTAAAGAGGAGCTTTTTGCCTTGTAGTAGCGGATGAGTATTTCCGCCCTTTTCTCTAGTGAAAGTTCTGCCGGAAGCTGCTCTTCCAGAGGCACTGCCTCTTCTGTTATAGTCTTGAGGTTGTTGATCATATATTGCTCATCTTCTCCGAGCATCTGCAGAATCTCCGATTCCTCAATGTATATCTGTTGTGCGCATTTCTTTATTTCATGGCGGTAGAACATCTCCTGCACAGACGGGTTGAGCGTAGCAAACATCCCTATAGCCACTACTGCTGCCACCGATGCCGCTGAAATGATTCTCCTGCGGTTCCAGAAGGAGATCTTCTTGCTGTGTGGAGCAGTTGATTCTGTCTGTGGAGCTGATGCTTTTGCCTGTGAGGCTGACTCATTCAGTTCCTGCGCTGCCAGTCTGGCAATAAAGCGCTCCTTGTGCCCTTGTGGCATCTCATAGCTGTCCAACTGCTCCAGATTGTCATTTATGTATTTTTCCAAGTTTTCCATCTTGCTGTTGTCTTGATTTATATATGGCTGCTGCCAGCTTCTCTTTTGCCCTGCTGTAGAGACTCCGCAGTGTTGTCTCCTTTGTGCCGGTTATCTGCTCAATCTCCTGGTAGTCATACCCCTCAAAGAGGTGGAGGGAGAGGATTGTACGGTAATTGTCGGGAAGAAGGAGGAGTGCCTTCTTTACATCCTCTATGGTGTACTGCATCTGCGCTGGCGGCCCGGGTGGTGTCTGCTCCCTGTATTCCTCCAGGAACTCCCTGGTGCGGTGCCTTTCCCTCAATTTGTCAAGAGATTTGCGGATGCACACGCTCTTGAGCCAGGCGGGGAGGTTCTCTATCTCCTCTTTGTTGGGATAATGGTGGTACTTTATAATGGTGTCCTGCATTATCTCCTCTGCATCCTGGCTGTTGCCCACAATACGCAGGCTGGTGGCGTATAGCCCCTGCGAGTATTTGTCGTATACCTGTTCTATGTGGTTAAGCCTGTTCATCTGGTTCCTCTTTTCACTTATATGACGTAGGGATTTTCCCTTTGTTGCAGTTTTGATGAAAATTTTTGTAAATTTGTTGATACACTAAAGCAAATTTACTTAAAAATATACATTATGACAGCAGCAGAACTTCATAAGGAAGCCTTTGTGCTTGATTCACATTCAGATACCCCTCTAGCAATTATCAGAGGCCAGGATGTGTCAAAAAGAAGAAAACTTGGACATATTGATTTCGACCGCCTTAAAGAGGGTGGAGTAGATGGTGTTTTCTTTGCAGCATATACTTCAAACTCACTTTCTCCCGACGAGGCTACACGCCGTGCACTCCAACTGATTGCACTTACCCACGAGGTGATTGACGAGAACCCTAAAAAAGTAGGTCTTGCAACCACAGTACGCGAGGCCCGCAAGCTTAAAGCAGAGGGAAGAACTGCCATCTTCATTGGCTTGGAGAACGGTTCGCCTATCCAGAAAGACCTTTCGCTTTTGAAGCTTTTCTACAAGATGGGTGTACGCTATATGACCCTTACACATGCCGGAAATAATGAGATTTGTGATTCTTGTGCACCAAAAGAGAAGAGATGGGGCGGTGTGAGCCCGTTTGGCAAGGAGGTGATTGAGGTGATGAACCGTTTGGGTATGATGATTGACGTTTCACACCTTTCAGATGAGTCTTTCTATGACTGTCTTAAATATTCTAAAGCTCCAATTGTGGCAACACATTCCTGCTGCAGGGCACTTTCTGACCACCCCCGCAACATGACAGATGACATGATACGTGCACTTGCGGCTAAACATGGAGTCATTCAGATAAATTTCTATTCAATATTCCTTGATGTTCAGTTCAGGGACACTCTTAATGCGTCAGGCATTGTAGAAAAGGGAGATGTGGTAGAAGCAGAGTTTATTGCGGATCCTTTTAATGAGCAGAAGCGTCAGGCATGGCAAGCAGTTCAGAAGGAACTCCTGGAACTTCCAAGGCCCTCATATACTTTGATTGCAGATCATATCGACCATGTCGTCAGACTGGTAGGAATAGACCATGTAGGCATCGGGTCTGATTTTGATGGTATTGATTTGCCTCCAACCGGAATAGAAGACGCTTCAATGTTGCCAAAACTCTTCGAAGAACTGCGCAGAAGGGGATATTCCGAAACAGAACTGGATAAGATTGCTTCTGTAAACTTCTTTAATGCGTTTTCCT
>CALCHD010000068.1 GCA_937901105.1 uncultured Bacteroidales bacterium
CTATCTCCCTCCATTTGAACTATCCCAATTTTTCGGATAGTTGTCGATTCTTGCAGTTCACCAGACTCAAAAATTTGTACGAGATGATAATTCACAGTCCTAACATCCACACCATACAATTCAGCCATTCGCTTTTGCGACATCCAGAAAGTCTCGTTGTTGAAAATAACTTCAATACGAGCTTCCCCTTGCTTTGTTTTGTATAATAATATATTGGATGATAGCGTATTAATAGCAAGTTCTGTGGTCGTCACCTCCTGCTTGAAATACTCTCTTGCAATTTGCACCTGAGGCTTTTTCCCGTCAGCATTCTCTGCAATTATCAAACACGCCATACGTGATAAGTGCATATTCTCCACCTTGCGGAATGTACCAGAACCCAACTTAACCATTTCAACCGTCTGGTTAAAATGGTCTGCTGTTTTCAAACCTTTCCCATTAGCAACTGCAATGGCCTTGTTAAGAATACGGGTAAACTTCTGATAAGTACTATACCCAAGAGCATTACATAATTCTCTTGATGTCCAATACTCTTGTCCGTAAGCATCCGATAAACTACAGGTAGTATACCTATCTATACAACAATAGCGACAAATGCTCCACCGTGAGCAATTGTTGCTATTGTTTTTTTAGATACTGATTCTTATTTGTAGTATTCTATCTATTGGTCATAGATTGCGTCTGATGCAGTTTCCAATTATGCGGCAGCAGTTCTACGAGTTGCTGATGAGTGGCCTTCTCCATGTATGGCATTTTTGCAATGATGTCGCTAAGATATTCACGCGGATTCACTCCATGATTCCTGCAGGTAGACAGAAGCGATATGACGACACACATATTCTCTGCAGCCTCATGATTGCCACAGAAAAGATAGTTTTTCCTTCCTAGCGTGATGGGGCGTATTTCATTTTCGGCAAGATTGTTGTCAATTCTGATTCTTCCGTCTTCAAGGTAGCGCATCATATTGTTCCATCTGACATAGGCATATCCTGCAGCCTTGCCCAGCAGAGTGCCGGAGCCATACTTCACTGCCATCTGTTCAAACCATCCTTTCAGTTCATTCATGATGGGCTTTGCCTTAAGCTGACGTATTTCCTTACGCTTGTCTTCTGTTTTTTCCTTTTCGTCGCATTCCCTCTCTATCAGATAAAGCTCACCTATCCTTGACAATGCATACCCGGCTTTCTCCTTGTCATGCTCCATGGCATATTCAAACTTACGCCTGATGTGGGCCATACAGTTCACCAGGGATACGTCCGTGCTGGTCTTGAAGGCGCTCTCATAGCCTGCAAAACCGTCACATTGCAAATATCCCTTGAAATTATACTCTTTGGCCAGCCCCTCTATCACGCATCCTGCCCGTGAGCCTTTGTCATAATGAAATAATACCAGCCTTTCCATTACAGACCTTACCATCCAGATATATTCCTTGGAGGCCTTGTGCTTTTCCTTGTCTACAACAGGAGTGGTTGTCTCGTCCGCCTGGCAATAGTCAGATTTAAACACCTCATTTTTCAAAGCCTCATATAAAGGCCTTAAAAGAAGCATCACCTGCTTATACCATCCATCTACTGTACTTTCAGTAAGGCCTTTGATGCCAAGGTGCTCAAACTGCCTGATCTGGCGGTAAAACGGCATGTGGTATTCATACTTTTGCAGGAGTATCTCCGTAAGCAGGCTGGCACTGGCTATTCCTTTATATATAGGCAGCAGGGGCATAGGGGCTATCCTGACTCCCTCGCCAGGCTTGACCGGTTCTGCCGTATCTATGAGTCCGTACTTTATTCGCACATACTGGTGACGGTACAGTTTGCCTGGTTCAAACTCAACAACCTCAGTGATTTCTTCGCCTATCTTTTTGTATCGGGTCAAGTCTATCCCGTCAACATCGATTACATCACGCTTGAGGACTGGCAGGTTTTCAAGCATGGTGCGGTTGCGCCGTGCCTGTTTCTTGTCTACGGCAGTTTCCTTTGTGCTTGCAGTTTCTTCCGTGGCGGGTTCAGCTTCTATAGCAGGTGTGTCCACAGACATGTCTGCAAACAAGTCCATTTGCAGAGGATTCAGCGCTTGCAGCTTTTCAGATTTACGGCCAAAGAGCTGACGGTTCAGGTATGCTACCTGGGCCGACAGCTCTTTGATTCTAAGTTCTAGAGATTCGATGGTCTTGGACTGTGAATCAATGGTCTTTGAAAGGGAAGCATTCGTCGCATTCAGTGCTTGAATAGTGCTGACAAGTATATCTTTCTCTTCCATTCCCCGTATCTCTTATCACACTACAAAGTTACGAAAAAATACTGATATTTACAAGTCATATGCCAACTGATTGATAGTATAGAATTGATTATTTGCCGATTATACGACATACTCATTCCGTTCAGCCTTTAGACGCCTAAGGCGTTGTTCGGGATTCTCCCTTATGCCTTCGACCATCAGCACAAGGTCCCTCCATTCCATGCTGTAGGTGCGTGACTCTGCATTATACTCAGGCAGGCGGAACCTTCCGGCTTCAAGACGCTTTACGTACATTACCATTCCTCCATCCTCGGCATGGAGCAATTTCATGAGTTTTCTGCTGCTGCCAATAAAAATGAAAACATCACCGTTCTTGACATCGCGGCCCATCTGCTGATGCACTACGCCAATTAGAGAGTTAATCCCTTTGCGCATGTCTGTCCTGGAAGGACAAAGATAGTAGCGCATTGTGTCATTAAGGCAGAACATGACTTGAAAGACTTTTCTTAAGGATTTCCATAAGTATACTTTCAGCTCCCCTGCCAAAGTGTGCCCTTAGGCCATTAGGGAACAGCAATGTGGTACCAGATGGCACATCATTGGGAGAAACTGGAGATACTGACTCTTTTACCCTTGTCTCAATAAACATAATGGGAGCTAGTTCCTGAGGTGTATCTGCAGATTTATACTTCTTGTTCCAATAATGGTAGGTGGAGTAGCATATGCCACTATCCTTAAGGAACGCCTTTAAACTCTTGCCACTTTGATGGTATTCAAGCTGCAGTGATACAAATTCGTCTTTAGTCATAATAATAGCAGTTTTAACATTGTTGCAAGTTTGCAGGGCAAAGGTACAACAATAATAAAACTGCTAAAATATGTAGTTTATCGGATGCTTACCAAAGTTACCGGACATCAATAAAAAAAAGAC
>CALCHD010000069.1 GCA_937901105.1 uncultured Bacteroidales bacterium
AACGCCATTGGCCGGCAGACCTTTTGTTTGTGCCGGGAATGTTTTGGATCTGGCTGATCGTCATGTTTGGGGTGTGCCGGGGAGATATTCGGTTCGGCTATACCTGCGGCATGTTTTTGGGCTGGTTTGTGTGGGAAAGGACCGCAGGTCGCTGGATTCGACCTGTTTTTGATGGCTGTTGGGGCATGATTGGCTGGATTTTGTCCCCAATTCCAAAAATTTTGAAAAAAATATGCAATTTTGCAAAAAAATTATTTGCAATAGGGGAAAAATGGGATACAATAAAGTATCGAAAGCATGGAGGTGTGCCCCATGGCCAATCCCCCCAATCCCTTCCGTCGGGTGCGGCTGGTGTTCAGACGCAGCTCCCCGCTGCTCAAATGCGTGGTGCTGACCTGTATCGTACTGGCGATCGTTGCCCTGCTGGTGATCGGCGCAGCCATCCGAAAGACCCAGGACGCAAGAGAGGCAGACCGGGCAAGAGCCGCCCAAAAGGAACAGGAAAACGCGCAAATGGAGCAGATCAACGCCCAAAAGGGAACCATTGAATGGGTCAAGCGGATCGCCCAGGATAAGCTGGGTCTTTTGCCGGAGGGCGCGGAGATCATTACCCCGGAAACGGAAAAAGCTGATTAATTTGGAGGAAGCAATATACATATGGAATTCACCGTTGGTACAATTTTGGAAGGCAAGGTAAAATCGATCGCAAATTTTGGCGCGTTCGTCTCTCTTCCCGACAATCTGACCCTTTCCACCACCTCTCCATTGCGGTACATTTCCACATAATAGACCTTATTTCCCCCTTCATATTGAAAATCCAAAAGATAACTGTCCAGGAGTCGGTTCCTCAGGCTCTCCTTGCGCAATGAATCGGCAAGATACTTCACCTGGTGGGGATTCCATTGCAGCATATCGCTGAATCTACCTTCATACAGGTTCTGGAAACAGCTGTCGGGAAGAGCACTGATTGACTCGCCTACCCCAAACTGCTCCAACCTGGCCTGCTTGTCTTCCTGGTGCACTGCATATTTGCTGAGGATTTCCATAAAGGCATCCTTGTCTTTCCTTTTTACAAGGGTTATTGAACTGATGTTGTCAATATCAAGGTCCACATCCCCTTCATACATGTTCCAGTCGGACAAACTGTAATATCTCATTTCACCACTGGGACTGGGATCAAGCACCATGGCCAATTTTATTTTTATGCTATCTGCTTGAAATTGCTTCTCTTGGGTTGTACCGTTTCCGGCAAACGCTTTTGCCTGCAGCAACAGGAAGGCGATGCTCAAAATGAGCGGATAATGCAATGGTTTCATAGGATTCATAATATGAGTTTTCTATTTGATGCACAACAATTGTGCCGTAAAGTCCTATCAACTAAATGAACTATTTATTGTTTTTTTTACATGAAATAACTATCTTTGCAAAGAGATGAGAGTTGCATATAGGCGAGATAACATCAAGCTCCGCAACCGTCAGTTATACAAAGCCGTAGGTTCTCTTACGGCTTTAGTTTTTTTAGTTTAGATTCAATCTCTTTTCTGGATTGATATCTTGCATTAATTCTCACAGCCCTTCCGCAAAACACAACATAGCAGTCTGTGATCACACATGATGTAAAATCTTCCTTTCTTCTGGAAATATATTTGGACAACAAAAATGCATCCACATTCATTATGTGTTCATCCAGATCAATTACAACCACTTTACAACCTTGCTTCTTCGCCGATTTAAACCCAGCAGTAATCCCCTTTTCACTCATTACCCCTTTTCTATCCCCAAGCTGTTCACTTATTGTATATTCCGGATTCTTATGTCCAAACTCATATGTATGAGAATTAATCCTTATACTTATTTCATTATAAGAACACAGAATTGCCCTTGCAGCCCTTATATTGCTAAGCAACTCACTTTTATCTGCCTTGATGCTGATTAAGAGACGCTCCCCGAACTCCTCATCCAATAAATACTCTGCCTCCATAGAAACGACACGATAGATACGCTTAGCAAAGATATGAATGCTTCTACTAATCTGCAAATTCAGTATTCTAACGCCATCTGAACTTTTCCCCCCTTCCGCCGTTATCAATACAAGGAGGCGGACATTCCCCTCGCTCAATAAAAAACAGCACTTATGGAAAAGGAGGAATTCAATCAGCTTACAGCAGCCAACGGAAGGCCCGTGGCAGACAACCAGAATGTACAGACAGCCGGTCTGAGAGGCCCTATGTTACTTAAATTTAAGCACGAAGACCGTTGCAGTTGAATCGCTGCGGGAAAGGGTGAGGCTGCCGCCGTGGAGACGCATGATCTGTCGGGATAAGGAAAGTCCTATACCGGTGCCGTCCTGCTTGGTGGTGTAGAATGGGATGAAGATCTCCTCCTGGCTCTCACGGCTGATCGGGGTGCCGTTGTTGCTCACCTCTATTATTGTATTCTCAAGATAATCAAGCGATACCGAGATCTCCACAAGGGTAGCCCCAGCCTGAACTGCATTCTTCACAAGGTTTACCAGTATCTGGGAAATCTGGCTTTCATCTGCCCATAGGAGCACATCGGGTGTCTTCTCCACAAAGGAGGTCTGTACACCGGCCGGCTCTGTATAAGGGGCTGCCAGCTGGAACACCCTCTCTACCAGCTCGCTTACCATAAAGGATTTGCGGATTGGAGCTGCCACACGGGTAAGGCTCCTGTAGGAATCCACAAAGCCCAACAGCCCTTGAGAGGAGGTCTTGATAGTATCCAGAGCCGAAAGATAATTCTCATCCAGCCCGTCCTGCTGTGCACATTTGTTCAACGTGTCACTCAAGGAGACAATTGGGGTTATTGTGTTCATTATCTCGTGGGTAAGCACCCTGGTAAGCTTGCTCCAGCTCTCCTGCTGGTTTTCGGAGAGCTGCGGGTCTATGTTATTGAAAGAGACAATCTTCACTTCCTTCCCCTTAACGGTTGCATTAGACGCATTCAAAAGGATATTTATCTGCGAGCTCTCGTTGTACCAGCTGGCCTTCAGGGGATCTGCCTGTGTCACATTCATAAAGGCATTGTAGAGCCTGTCATCCAGCCTTCGGAGCTGCCTTGCGTGTGCAAGAGATTCCATACCAAGAAGATTCTTCGCAAAATTGTTGTAGAATAGGATTCTTCCGGAACTGTCGAGAACGAGAATTCCTGTCTGCACATTCTCCATCATATGGGCATAAAACTGCTCCTGCTCCTTCAGCTCCCCACGGCGCTTCTCATAGATTCCGCGCAGACGGTTGAGGGTGCGGTTGAGCGAAACACTGAAGAAATTCACCTCCCTGAATCTGAAATTGAGATCATCATTCTCCAGGGAATCAAGCATATAGGTAAGCTTCTCATTGGTTTTTCCCCACAAGTAAATGGTGTAGAGGAAAACCGCCACAGCAACAGCCAGCAATATGAGAATGAGTTTCAGCATTTTACCGTAAATTCTTCCCGACAGTTATCAGATTCCGTACTTCTTCAATTTTGAATACAGTGTAGGACGGGAGATATTCAATGTCTTGGCCACCAGGGTAAGGTTGCCGCCACATTTTTCCATGGCAGCCCTGATTGTCTTCTCCTCCTGCATCTCAAGGGTTTCTCCGTAATATTCCATTGCAGCCTTCGGCTGGTCTGCAGCACTCTGCTGTCCTCCGGCAAGGATGCTCAACTGCAGGTCTTCCATTTTAAGGGTATCCCCGTCGCTCATGATAACAGCCTTTTCAATGGTGTTCTTCAGCTCCCTTATATTGCCGTTCCACCTGTGCAGCCTCAATGAATCAAGCACTTGCGGATCAATTGCATTAACGTCCCTTCCATACTTTGCCGCATAGGTACGCAAGAATGAAAGGGCAAGCTCCTTAATCTCATCACTCCTCTCACGCAAAGGAGGAAGCATCACGTGCATTGTATTTATCCTGTAGTAAAGGTCTTCACGGAAACGGCCGTCGCGGATCATCTGGGCAATGTCCATATTGGTGGCACAAACAAGGCGGATGTCTATTGGTATCTGCCTTGTGTCGCCAACTTTGGTTACGCACCTGTTCTGCAGCACCCGCAGAAGCTTTGCCTGAAGGTGCAGAGGGATATTTCCAATCTCGTCAAGAAACAGTGTTCCCCCGTTTGCCTGCTCAAATTTTCCGGTATGGTCTGCATGGGCATCGGTAAAGGCACCCTTTACGTGGCCGAACAGCTCACTCTCAAACAGGGATTCTGTAATTGCTCCCAGGTCTACGCTCACCATCGGCTTGCCGCTGCGGCTGCTCATGCGGTGTATCTCTCCGGCAAGGACATCCTTTCCGGTTCCGTTCTCTCCGGTAATGAGCACTGTAGCATCGGTTGGGGCAATCTTCTCCACTGTGCGGCGGATCCCCTGCATTGCCGGTGATGTTCCCCAGATCATTCTGTCGGGAAGAAAATTCTCCTGCCCGCGGTTCTTGCTGCCCTCTCCCTGATTCTTCTTCACCGCCTTGGAAAGTATCTCCACAAGCTTCCCGTTGTCCCATGGCTTTACAATGAAATCAAAGGCACCGCGCTTCATTCCCTCCACTGCCAGCTGTATGTCTGCATATGCCGTAAAGAGCACCACCTCAATTGCCGGTGCCTGCTTTTTCAGCTCCGCCAGCCAGAAAAGCCCCTCGTTGCCGGTATTGATATCTGTGTGGAAGTTCATGTCCAGCAGTACCGCATTGGGCTTCATCTGCTGCACCTTGCCCATAAGCTCTTTAGGTGAGCTTATCAGCTCCACCTGTTCAAAATGCATGGGCAGAAGCACCTTAAGCGCCCCACGGATCCCAGCATTGTCATCAACTGCCAATATTTTGCCTTTAATTTTTGCGGCCATTATCTTTTTATTTAGTTATACAAAGTTAAACAAAATGGTTATAAATCATTGCGTATGTAAACTTTTCCGTCCTTCCGCCGTTATCAATACAAACAACGCAAAGAGGCGCATATTCCCCTCTTTCAATCATTGAAACTTTCACACACTATGGAAAAAGAGAAATTCAACCAGCTTACTGCAGCCAACGGAAGGCCCGTGGCTGACAATCAGAATGTACAGACAGCCGGTCTGCGTGGCCCTATGGTGGTACAGGACCCATGGTTTCTGGAGAAACTTGCTCACTTCGACAGGGAGGTTATCCCGGAAAGGCGCATGCACGCCAAGGGTTCAGGGGCATACGGCACGTTTACCGTCACACATGATATAACAAAGTACACCAGGGCATCCATATTCAACGGAATTGGGAAGAAGACCGAGTGCTTTGTAAGGTTCTCTACCGTGGCTGGTGAACGCGGGGCGGCAGATGCCGAGAGGGATATCCGCGGATTTGCCATGAAGTTCTATACCGAGACAGGCAACTGGGACCTGGTAGGAAACAACACTCCTGTCTTTTTCCTGCGCGACCCTTTAAAGTTCCCGGACCTCAACCACGCCATAAAAAGGGATCCCCGCACCAATTTGCGCAGTCCAAACAGCAACTGGGATTTCTGGACACTCCTCCCCGAGGCACTGCACCAGATTACCATTACCATGAGCACAAGAGGCATCCCCTACTCGTACCGCCATATGCACGGATTTGGAAGCCACACCTACAGCTTCATAAACTCAAAGAACGAGCGCACCTGGGTGAAGTTCCACTTGAGGACCCTTCAAGGTATCCGCAACCTCACCGACCAGGAGGCCGAAGCAATAATTGCCAAGGACCGTGAGTCGCACCAGAGAGACCTATATGAGGCCATTGAGCGTGGCGACTATCCCCGCTGGCTGTTCCAAGTACAGCTGATGACCCAAGAGCAGGCAGAATCCTACGAGATAAACCCGTTTGACCTTACAAAAGTGTGGCCTCACGGAGATTTCCCACTCCACGAGGTGGGCATCCTGGAGCTCAACCGCAACCCGGAGAATTACTTTGCAGAGGTGGAGCAGGCAGCCTTCAACCCCCAGAACATAATTGACGGCATAGGTTTTTCTCCCGACAAAATGCTTCAGGGGCGCCTCTTCTCTTACGGCGACGCCCAGAGATACCGACTTGGGGTAAATCTTGAGCAGATTCCGGTGAACCGCCCCCGCTGCAAAGTACACGCCTATCACCGTGACGGTGCCATGAGAGTTGACGGCAACTACGGCTCAACCCTCGGATACGAGCCAAACAGCTACGGGGAGTGGATGGAAGACCCAACCCGCAAGGATCCCCCATTGAGGGTTACTGGAGATGCCTTTGAAAAAGTGGGCCCGCACGATATAAGTGAGCCTGGGGCCGATGTTTACAACTATCCGGAACGCGAATACGATTCAGACTACTACTCTCAGCCTGGAGCCCTCTTCCGCCTCATGACCCCGGAAGAACAGCAGCTGCTGTTTGAAAACACCGCCCGCGCCATGGCCGGCTGCGAAAAGTTTATCAAAGAACGTCATGTGCGCAACTGCTTCCTGGCAGACCCCGCCTACGGAGAAGGGGTGGCAAAAGCGCTTGGATTACGATGAAAGATAGGGTGACCGGATCTGGCCACCCTTATCTTATAATCTACTCACTCTTGAGCGAATTTACCGGATTCTCCGTTGCCGCCCTCCAGCTGCCAATGGTTACAACCAAAAACACTATAGTTGACACCAGCAGCAACGCCACAGCAAACACCCACCAGCTTATTGGAGCACTATAAGCAAATGTACTGTAATAATAGTCCATAGCAAACCAGCTCACAGCTGCCGCAACTATAAAGCTTGCTGCAAGCAGTTTGGCAAATTTTCTGTTGAACATCACAAGGATATCCAATATTGAGGAGCCGTGCACCCTGCGCACACCAATCTCCTTGCGGCGGTACTGGGTCTCAAAGATTACCATGCCAAATACACCCATCAGAGAAATGATTATTGCCAGCAATGTAAACAGTGTCACCATTGTTGTAAGCTGCTTCTCCTTCTCGTACTGCTGTCCCAGCTCCTGGTCAAAGAAGTTGAGGGTAAAGCCCGAAACATTCGCTGCCGGATTGAATTTCAATATTATCTCCTTAACGGCCTCATTCACCTGCTGGAACGGAGCACCGGGCTCTGTCCTTATATAAATATGGTTGAGGTCCCACCAAGGGCTCTTTCCAAAAATATAGAATGCAAACGGGTTAAGTTCATATTGCAATGGACGGAACTGAAAATCCTCACAGAAGCCCACAATATCTGTCTCACCGTTATGGCCGGCCAGTTTGTCTTCCAGGGTAAATCCGTACTGCTGTTTTGCTATCTTATTGAATATGAACACTCCTCTCTCGCTCTGCTCATCCGCCCTGGTAAAATCCCTGCCCTCAATAATGTCTATGCCCATAAAGCGCAAGAAGTTCCAAGATACAGGATATGAATCCAGATTTACCTGCTCCCCTTTGAACATTCTGCCCCATCCCATCCTAGTGGGATTTACAAGAGGTCCGGCAGCCCAGGCAACATCCTTGATAACCGGAGCCTTGAGAAGTTCATCTGTAAAGGCATCCCTGTCTGATGTTGATACACCTAAAGAGGCAGTAAGAAGATACTCCTTATTGAAACCCATATCATAATTCATCATAAACGAATGCTGTTTCTTCACAAACATTGCACAAATAACAAATGATATGGAGATCACAAACTGCAGACAAATGAGTGTATATCTCAATGCCTTTCCTTTCTGTGTGGCACCAAAAGCACCTTTTACAGCAAGGGCCGGAGGAAATGAAGTGATATAAAGTGCAGGATAGACACTTGATGCCACTGTCATCACAAGTGCTGCAATTATTGTCATCCCGATAACTGGCAAATTGTGTTCAAATGCCAGTGTACAGGTGATCAGGCTTGCATAGGCTGACCCTTTGAACAGCAGTACAAGGGCAGCTGCCGCACACAATGATATTGCAACCAGAATTCCGCTTTCCAACATCATGTCTCCTACCAGTGCAGCTCTGGAGCTTCCCAGAATCTTGCGGGTATTCACACTCCTGATCCTCATAGGGACCTGAGCAAAGAAGAAGTTCACAAAGTTGATGAGGGTTACCACAACTATCAGGATGGATACAGCAAGCAATGTCAGTGTGGTTGTCTTATTGCCAGAACGGCCAGCCGGCTGGTGGATCTGCTTATTGAAGTACATATCTTCAAATGGCAACAGAGTTACCATACATCTGTTGATCTGATCATCTATCATGCTCTGGGTTATAGCTGCCCTTGCCTCTTCCGGTGCACCTTCAATCCTCACTTTCCAAAACTCCTCCACCACCTTTTTTGCATGGGCCTCAAAATCTGCTTTACTGTCGGGAGAATTGAGCTTTACAAAATGGTGATAGCTCCACTCACCAAAATTATCAATACTCTGGGTTTCCAGATAGCAGCAAAACAGGATATGGATATTATTCAAATCAGAATTCATTGGCATATCCTCATATACCGCTGCAATTGTCATTGGTTCCTTACCGTTTCCAACATATATAGCATCTCCAACTCCTACTCCCATGAGTTCCGCAGCACTCTCACTAATGGCAACAGTCTCCTCCTTGTCCATACCGTCAAAGGTTCCCACTACAGGCTTGAACCCGAATACATCCAGTGCACCTCTTGTAAGCTGCGAAGTTCCTATCCTGTATGTGCGGGCATCATCCCCCTCTCCTACGCGGGTATAGTTCTTGCCGTCACCGCCTATGTAGGCAACTCCATAGCTCTCCACCATACCGGCACTCTCAAGAATAGCCTTCTGGATGGGACGGTTCAGACTCACCTGATACTGCCCCTGTTCAAACCAGCTTGGAGTAGCCATTATGTATATCCGCTCCACATCCTCAATCTGCTTGTTGTACGACAGATCATAATACACCTGCACCAACAGAATATACAGCGCCGCAAACGCAGCCGTCATACCCAGCAGATTCAGAATTCCAGAGCCTTTAAACAATTTTCTCATAATTTTACACTTTTTGACGACTGCCCCGTGGGACGACGTCCCAATGGGCACTTTCAGTTACAGTTCATTCTTCACATCACCCACAATCTGTCCGTCAAACAGATTGATAACTCTCTGTGCCACAGCCGCATCTTTCTGCGAGTGGGTTACCATTACAATTGTGGTTCCCTCTGCATTCAACTCCGCCAAAAGATCCATAACCTCCTTGCCGTTCTTTGAATCCAAGTTACCGGTAGGCTCGTCGGCCAAAATCAGTTTTGGTGAAGATACCACCGCACGGGCAATTGCAACTCTCTGCTGCTGACCGCCTGAAAGCTGCTGCGGAAAATGTTTCGCCCTGTGCGAAATGCCCATTCTCTTAAGGATCTCTGTCACCTTCTGCTTGCGCTCACTTGAAGAAATGTTCAAGTATCTCAACGGCAGCTCCACATTCTCATACACATCCAGCTCATCAATCAGGTTAAAGCTCTGGAACACAAAACCAATGTTGCCCTTACGGAACTTGGTACGCTCCTTCTCCTTCAACTGTCCAACCTCACTGCCCAACAACATATAGCTTCCTCCCGACGGATTGTCCAACAATCCCAAAATGTTCAACAAAGTAGACTTACCGCAACCGGAAGGACCCATAATAGCCACAAACTCACCCTCTTTAATCTCAAACGAAACCCCGTTCAACGCAGTTGTCTCAATCTCTTCGGTTCTAAAAACCTTGCTTAAATCTGTAATCTTAATCATAACCTTAATTTTTTAATCGCGTTGCAATTTTGTATAACTATTTAAAATTCAACGCATTATTTTTTTAACTATTTTACTTTTTAACAAATCTCATTTTATAAACATTTGGTAATCTGCATATTGTACAAAATTGCGATGCAACTTTATTCATTCTTCAATGAATCCACCGGATTAGCCCAGCTGATGCGCAGGCTGTTCAGTACAACTACGGCAATGATCAGCAGGACAACAGCCACTGAACCGGCAATAAATATCCAAGGGGAAAGGGTAATCTTTTCTGCAAACCTCTCCAGGACAGCATCACCTACAACATAAGCTGCTATATTGCCCAACACAACCGCCACAGCCGCCAACTTAAGGACATCAAAGACAAACAGTCCAATGATCTCGCTGGAAACGGCGCCATTGATTTTTCTCACAGCCATCTCTGCACTTCGGCGCAGGGTCTCATCCTTAATGTACCCGATAAGTCCAATCAAAGAAATAATCAATGAGAACAGGCCTCCAAGAAGAATGGCATCGTTAATGTTCTTCACGTCAGAGAAAGCCTCCTTCACACCGTCGGAATATGCTATAACCTCAACACCTCTGTCGGGAAGCATCTCATCAACAACTTTTTGCACAGATGCAATGGAAGCAGGAGTCAGTTCATACATCTTGATTGCCACCCCACTCAAATAGAGATTTTTATCACCTCTTACCGCTCCAAACCTGATACTTGGCCTCTCATCAACATACACGGCACCCATCTTATAATCCTCATAAACACCACATATTGTAAAAATATCATCTTTCGTTTGAGAATGCTCCGTAAGGACAATTCCCTTTCCAATAGCACCGTCCGACCAGTCTGCAAACTCCTGCATCTTCTCAACAAACTTGCGGCTCACAGCAACCTCATTCGCAGCAACAGCCTCACGCCCCTCAAGGAACTTTATACCAAAAACCTCCGCAGCACCTTCAGAATAATTATACTGGTCTGCAATATTGAACAGTTCCCTCTCATCACCAGGCAAATAGACATTGTTTCCCGACGACCCTGCAATTGGGACAGAAGAAGCCACAGCACTTTTCTGCACAACTGGCAACTCCTGCACAGCATCCATTACCTTGAAACACTCTTCAGCCTTTGAGCCAGGCATATTCACAATCAGCAGATTATCATACTCATACCCCAAATTGTCATTAAGCATCATATCATACTGCTTTGCAAAAATTACCATAACCGTTGCAAGGAAAACAGTGAATGTGAACTGCACACCCAAGAAAATCAGTTTCCACTTTCTCTTGCTCTCCTTATAGTTCCTGAATGCAACAGAAACCGGAATTCCCATAAACACTTTTGCCGGAACAACTGCAGACACAAGAAACGCCACAACACAAACCCCAACTGCCACCAGCACCGCCTGTGGAGTAAACAATCCGGCTAAAGATGCCCCCAGCAACCTCTCAATCCACCCCTGCATAGCAAATATTATAGCCACTGCTATTACTCCCGACAGCAACATGTTCAACCCCGCCTCCTTAAACAGCATCCACATGATATTTCCACTTTGGGCTCCATAACATTTTCTCACACCAACCTCTTTAGCCCTCTTTACCACAGAAGAAATTGCATTCAAAACATAGTTCACAACGGATGCGGCAATTAGGATAAGAGCCACAAGAGAAAGCATAATCACCATATTCCTGTTGGTACTTGCTGAAAGATGATCATTGCCGGCACTTTCCAGATAATACCACAACTTCAATCCACCTTTCTCCAGTTCCTCCATAGGCTGGTTCTGCTCCTGCATCTTGTGAATGGCATCTGTAAGTGATTTTGGATCTACCCCCGGAGCAAGCTTAACCCAACCACGATACCTGTCATTGCCCAGCCAGTTGTCTGTACTGCCCTTACCGTATGTTGCCATAGACAATAGCATCTCTACATCTCCAAAAGAACTGTTTTGAGGAAAATCTTCATAAACACCCTCTATAGTAAACTTTATATTCTGCAAAGACTCATTATACAATGTCTGGCCTATTGCCTTCTCAACTCCACCAAGTTTCTCTGCAAATGAGCTGGATACCATCATCTTTCCCCACTCCCCCAAAATTCTGTGCGGATCTCCGGCAAGAACATTACGGGTAAAAATGTCAAAGAAACTGGTGTCGGCCAATATAAGGTCTGCTGTAAGCTTGTTCTTATCCTCCGTATAATAATTACGGTTATCAAAAAGCGGTGTTATTCTTGTAGCCACCTCAACCCCCGGAACACACTCCCTGAATCCTGGTGCAACAGCACCGCTGATCTGGTTGGCCTCCATCGGATCCTCATTATGCCTCTGATATCCGGTCATAATAGAATACACTCTATCCCTGTCATCATAGAACTTGTCATACTGAAGTTCAAAACAAACCTTGGCTATAAGCACCACTCCAATAGCCAGTCCCAACGCAAGCGACAAAATCTGAATTATATTACCTTTAAGTTTCATTAAATTAAGCTTTACAATTTTACATTTTACAAAAATACGGACAACGCCCGTGCCAAACCAATTAACAACTTGATTATCTATTATTTAACTATTTAAAATAATTAATCAAGTTGTAAAGAAACTTTACAACTGGCAAGAAACTTTACATAAAAAAGGCTGATGCATTACACATCAGCTTAGCTATAACTCAAATTTACTTTACTGGGATCCCCTTATCATATAGAAACTCAGGAGCCACATCTATCATCCCACCTTTCCAGGTTACAGTCCAACCATCCAGGACTATCTCCTTAAAAATCTTCATATCTTGTAACGGCTCATACAACGCATTGCCACTATCCAATAACATTCGGCAATCAAAAAACTTCCTGCTCCCGTCATTGAAAGTAACAAGCAACGTATACTCGCTGTAAACTTCAGCTCCAGTTACCCAAACCAGTTTCATCATTCAAGAGGTTTAATTTTTTTGAACTGCTCCCCTTTTTTCAACAGTTCCCAGTTTTCCAATAATTCATTTTTATGACAATTCATCCATTCTGTAATCAGAGCCAGCGCCCTGCTTGGCAATTGACCATAAAGTTTACCTGTCTTAATTTCTATCAATGCCCTATACTCTTCATAACGGACATGAAAATGAGGCGGGTTGTGATCATTAATGAACATTGTAATAATGATCCCGTAAAATCTGCTAATCTCTGGCATATCACAATTAAGTTAAAAATTTATGATAGTGCCTCACCCCCTCTCCTTCTCCACAAAACTAAATAATTTCAAACAAAAACAGCGTAAAAATCTGATAATTTACGCTGTTTTCAATTGATTGACCTTTATGACAACGTCTAAATGGTCATTTTACTGTTTCACAACCTCTGCCGGGTTCTCGCCTGCAGCCTTCCAGGAGCGTAGGGTTACCAGCGCTACAGTTACCGCGAGTACCACAAATAAGGATGCAACAAACACCCACCAAGGCATTGGGATACGGTTTGCAAACTGCTCCAGCCAGCGCTGCACAATCCACCAGGCTACAGGCGCGGCAACAGCAAAACTCACTAGAACAAGACCTATATACTGGTTATTGAGCAATCCAACAAGCTGGCCTCTCTCCGCTCCGTAAACCTTACGGATTGCAATCTCGCTTCTGCGGTGCTGGGTCTCAAACATCACAATTCCAAAGACTCCCATAAGGGCTATAACCACTGCCAACAGGGCAAACAGGCCAATTATTATGGTTGCCTTTTTGGTGGAGCTGTACAGATGCTCCACTTTATCATTGAAGAACTCCACATCCGGATCATCAGCTCCAGGAGCAAACTCCTGAATCATGTCCTTGATATAGCTTGTAAACGCCATTACGTCTGCATCCTCCCTTAATTTGATGTAGAAAGTGGACAAGGCCGATCTTGAATTGCAATAGAATGCGGTGTAGATATTATCCTCTGTAACTGAATTCAGGCGGAAGTCCTTTGCAACGCCACAAACTTTATAGCTGTTCAGCTGGTCATAACCTATAGGGATACCTATCTCCGTATGCAGATTCAACGACACAATCATATCCTTGCGCAGGCCTGACTGCTCTGTGAACCCTTCTCCCACTGCCACATCTATACCAAAGAACTGCGGCATATTCCATCTCACATTCCATACATTCAGCATATAATCCTTGCCATTATACTCCCTGCCCCATCTGCTGTATGGTGATGTAAGCGGGCCACCTGTAGCCGTCACTGCCACAGCTTGTGGATATTGCTCCAATTTTTCTACAACCGCCTCACATTCTGAACGCACATCGTATGAGGTAAAAGTGACAATATTCTCCCTGTCCAGACCAATGTCATAATTGATCATATATCTGTACTGCATAAAGAATGACGCAGCCACAATTATAAGCACCATCGCCACCGCAAACTGCACTCCTGCAAGGATTCTTCTAATCCTTCTTCCCGACAGTGAATTTCCGTATCCTCCTTTAACACCCAATGACGCATTGAATCTGGTGATATAGAATGCAGGGTACACCGCCGACACTACTGCAAGAACGATCATCAGGGCAAGGATGATTGCAATTACAGGCAGATTATGGGAAATAGAGAGCGAACAGGTCACATACTCCTCAAGGAAACTCCCCTGCAGGGCCATCACCATTCCCATGGCCAGCATAAATGCCACAACCACAAGACCTATTGCCTCAAAAAGGAAGCTGCGCCTTAAGGCCCCTTGCTCCGCTCCAAATACTTTGCAAATGTTTACCGAACGCATTCTTACCGGCACAAGTGCCATAAAGAAATTCACAAAGTTTATGAAGGCAATTACAACTATTATAAATGCTATGGCTGTAAGGGTGAGGGCTGTAGATTTTTCTCCACTCTCAAATCTTGTTCCTTTAAAGTTTCCCTCGTAATACATCTTGTCCAGCCTTACCAGTTTCACCGGCTGGATTTCATCACCTTCTTCATAGAAATTTTCATCGGGATACTCCTGTTTCCACCTCTCAACCTGATCCAACATCCATTTAGCATATTTGTCCATCCAGGTTTTCTTGTAAAGTTCCAAGTCTGCCCCTTTCTTGAATTTTACAAAATAGCAGTAGTTCCAGTTGTTGTTTCCCGTACCGTCCTTACAGTTGTCATTCTTAAAGATATGATGGTCATACAAGAATGTGTTTTTTGCAAAATCCTTGAATATGGCAACTACAGTTTGAGGAAGCTCAGGACGCATATTGTTGTTCCATTCCCCACCCTCATAATAGAGCTGGTCACCAACGGTA